>CAIKZV010000266.1 GCA_903831925.1 uncultured Burkholderiales bacterium | reverse complement strand
GTGCTTCCAGTCGATGCGTTCGGCGATCGCCTCGATCACCAGATCACAGCCGCGCAGCGATTCGAGATGCTCATCGTAGTTGGCAGGCTCGATGAAGGCGGCAAGGTCGGGGGTGCCCAGCGGTGCCGGACTGAGCTTTTTCAGACCCTCGATCGCCTTGATCGCAATCGCGCTCTTGTTGCCCTCTTTGGCGGGCAGATCGAACAGCATCACCTCGACCCGGGCATTGACCAGATGGGCCGCGATCTGCGCGCCCATCACCCCGGCGCCCAGCACCGCCACTTTGCGAACGATGAATTGGCTCATGACTTCTCCTGAAGGATTCTTGCGATGCGCGAAACGCAATCAGAGTGGCGCGCGGTGTTCAGTTCTCGCGCAGCCATGACTGGGTGCGACCGAGCGTGGGAATGCCGACAAAGCCTCTGACCTCGAGCTTCCTGCCGCCATCGGCCAGCTTGGCCATCGCCTTGTAGACCTTGCCGTTGTTGGGGTCGAGAATTTCACCGCCGGTCCATTCGAGGCCTTCTTTTTTCAGGCCGGTCAGGATGGTCATGCCCTGGATCGGCTTGTCCTTGCGCTGATCGGTGCACTGATCGCAGACCGCATCGGCGCCATTAGGCACCAGTATCTTTTCGATCTTTCCGACCAGCGCCCCGCCCTGATCGCTGATGCGGATCAGCGCCTTGGGCTGTTTGGTGGCGTCGTCGATGGTCTTCCACAGACCGACCGGGCTGTCGGCCGACTGAGCCATTGCCGGCATCGCGCCGGCAAACAGAAATATGGCCGCGCCGGTGGCCACCGATGCGGACATCAAAGGGAAGCGGCGTTTTCGCGACGCCAGGCGAATGCATTCAGACAAGACAGTCTCCGTTTCAGATGAAGGGGGATCAGAACAGCTCGGCCGGCAGTGCCATCAGCGAGCTCGCACCGCTGCGCGCGCTGCGGATCAGGGCCGCGGTTTCGGGCTGCAGCTTGGCGAAATAGAAACGCGCGGTGGCGAGCTTGGAGGTGTAGAAGGGCTCGACCTTGTCGCCGTCGGCCTCGATGCGGGTGAGTGCCACGCGGGCCATGCGCGCCCAGAAATACGAATAGACCAGGTGGCCGACGATGCGCAGATAGTCGACCGCCGCCGCACCGGCTTCATCCGGGCTCTGGAAGGCCTTCATGCCGATTTCCATGGTGAGTTTGGTGACCTTCTCGCCCAGATCGGCCAGCGGATTGACGAAGTCGGCCATCGCCTCGCTGGTGCCTTCTTCTTCGACGAAGGCCTTGATCATCTCGCCGAAGGCACGCAGCTTGGCGCCGTTGTCGCCGAGCACCTTGCGCCCGAGCAGGTCGAGCGACTGGATGGTGTTGGTGCCCTCGTAGATCATGTTGATGCGGGCATCGCGCACGTATTGCTCCATGCCCCACTCGCGGATGTAGCCATGGCCGCCATAGACCTGCAGCGCCATGTTGGTGGTGGTAAAGGCGTTGTCGGTGATGAAGGCCTTGACCACCGGTGTGAGCAGGGTGAGCAGGTCGTTGGCGGCCTTGCGCTGCGCTTCGTCGGGATGCGAATGCGCAATATCCACCTGCAGCGCCAGCCAGTAGGCAAAGCAGCGCGAGCCTTCGGCCCAGGCCTTTTGCGTGAGCAGCATGCGACGGACATCCGGATGGACGATGATCGGATCGGCGGCTTTCTCGGGGGCTTTTGCGCCGGTGAGGGCCCGTGACTGCAGGCGGTCGCGGGCATAGGCGAGCGAGTTCTGATAGGCCACATCCATCAGGCCGACCGACTGCATGCCGACGCCGATGCGCGCGGCGTTCATCATGATGAACATCGCATTGAGCCCCTTGTTGGGCTCACCCACCATCCAGCCCGAGGCGCCCACGAGATTCATCTCGCAGGTGGCATTGCCGTGGATGCCCATCTTTTCTTCGATGCGCCCGCAGGTGATGCCGTTGCGTGCACCGAGCACGCCTGCGGCAACGGGGATGAACTTGGGCACGATGAAGAGCGAAATGCCCTTGGTGCCGGCGGGCGCATCGGGCAGGCGGGCCAGCACCAGATGGACGATGTTGTCGGCCAGGTCGTGCTCGCCGGAGGAGATGAAGATCTTGGTGCCGGTGATTGCAAAGCTGCCATCGGCCTGAGGCTCGGCCTTGCTGCGCAGCATGCCGAGATCGGTGCCGCAATGAGGCTCGGTCAGGCACATCGTGCCGGTCCATTCACCCGACACCATGCGCGGCAGATAAATCGCTTTTTGCGCCTCGGTGCCGTGCTCCTTCAGGCAGTCGTAGGCGCCATGGGTCAGACCGGGATACATCGCCCAGGCCTGGTTGGCGGCGTTGAGCATTTCCTGAAAGGCGATGCCGACGGTAGCCGGCAGTCCCTGGCCGCCATAGGCC
>CAIKZV010000265.1 GCA_903831925.1 uncultured Burkholderiales bacterium | reverse complement strand
TGCACATTGTGCGGCGCGACTTCGACGCCAACCGAGCGCACCCAGCTGAGCTGGGCACCGCGCGCAGCCGAGTAGGTCGACACCCGCTTCTGTCCGCGCATGGCCACCGCGCTGCCCATGACGATAAACTTGCCGGATCGCCGCGCGATCATCGCCGGCAGCGCCGCACGCGCAAGACGCGGCAGCGGATCGACCATGTGCGTAAAGACATGCTGCCACTCTTCGTCAGTGACCGCGGTCACCGGCGAATAGGGCGAGGGCACCGCCAGATTGGCGATCAGGATGTCGATATGGCCAGCGGCCCTGACCGCCGCCTCGGCCGATGCCGGATCGGCCAGCGGCCCCTGCGAGCCGATGACCACCGCACCGTGCTCCTCGAATGCGGTGGTGAGCACCGGCCCCATGAATTCTTCAGACTGGGTGATCAGCACCCGTTTGCCCTTGAGGCTGTCGCCGATCCGCATGATCGAAGTCTCCTGTGTCGTGATCCGATCGAGTCTATCAGCGCTCGTGCAGCGGCCCGCCGGCGGCGGCTTCGAGTTCACGCACCATGCGCGCGACCCGGTCGGCCAGCTTTTCGGTGGTGACCTGCTCGCGCAGCCGCTCGATCAGCAGCGGAAACGCAAAAGGTCCGGGACGTTCGAGCTCGACCTCAACCAGCGTTCGCGCACGCAGGCGGGCAAGCGTCTCGCGCAGCCGGGCAATCTCGAGTTCCTGCTCCAGCACCTCGGTGGCAGCCTGCGCAAGCAGCAGGCTGCCCGGGTCGTAATCGCGAAATACCTGATAGAACAGTCCGGCCGAGGCCTGCAATTGGCGTGAACGTTTCGGCGCGCCCGGAAATCCGTGAAAGATCAGCCCCGAGACCCGCGCAATCTCCCGAAAGCGGCGCAGCGCCAGCTCGCCCGAATTGAGACTTTCCAGCACATCAGCCAGCAGATCGCCTTCGGCAAGGAGCGTGCCGTCGCGCAGCCCGCGCCAGTCAATCGGATCGGGTGCGAGCAGCTCCAGGCCATAGTCGTTGACCGCTACTGAGAAGCTCGCCGCGGCCTTGTGCGACACCCGCCAGGCCAGCAGCGCCGCCAGCCCGAGATGCACATTGCGCCCGGCAAAGGGATAGACAAAGAGATGATGGCCCTCGCGCGAATGCAGGTGCTCGACCAGCAGGGTGCCGGTATCGGGCAGGCGCGACCAGGCCTGCTGCAGACGCAACAGCGGCTCGGCCATCTGCATCTCGGGGCCCTCGAACACACCGGCACCGGCCTGCTCGAGACGCGCCAGCACCGCATCGGCCATCTCGGACGACAGCGGCATCTTGCCGCCGTTCCAGCGCGGCACCGCGGCGCGCCGGCCGGTGGCGCGCTTCACATAGGCGGTCATGTCATTGATGCGGACCAGCTCGAGCAGACGCCCGGCAAAGAGAAAACAGTCACCGCGTTTCAGACGGGCAATGAAGCTCTCCTCGACCGTGCCGACCGTGCTGCCATTCATCATCTTCACGATCATCGAGGCGTCGGCCACGATCGTGCCGATCGACATCCGGTGACGGCGCGCAATGCTGCGATCGGGGACCCGCAGCACACCCATCTCATCGGGCACCACCCGACGGTATTCCGGATAGGCAATCAGCGACTGACCGCCTCGGGTCACGAAATCGAGCGACCAGGCCCATTCGGCATCGGTGAGCTCGCGATAGGCGTGGCAGCTGCGGACCTCGGCCAGCAAAGCCTCGGGCACAAAGCCGGTGCCGGCAGCAATCGTCACCAGATGCTGGACCAGCACGTCGAGCGGCTTGCGCGGCGAGTCGCGCGGCTCGATGCGGCGGGCGGCCACTGCATCGCGTGCGGCCGCGCCTTCGATCAGCTCGAGCGCATGGGTCGGCACCAGCGTCACCCGCGAGGCCCGCCCCGGCGAATGCCCGGAGCGGCCGGCCCGCTGCAGCAGCCTGGCAACCCCCTTGGCGCTGCCGACCTGCAGCACCCGCTCGACCGGCGAGAAGTCCACACCAAGGTCGAGGCTCGAGGTGCAGACCACCGCCTTCAGACGCCCCGCCTTCAAGCCGGCCTCGACCCAGGCCCGCACCGAGGCATCGAGCGAGCCGTGATGCAGGGCGATCAGGCCGGCCCAGTCGGGTCGGGCCTCGAGCAGCGCCTGATACCAGAGCTCTGCCTGCGATCGGGTGTTGGTAAAGACCAGCGAACTCGCACTCGACTCGATCTCGGCGACCACCGGCGCCAGCATCCGGGTGCCAAGGTGGCCACCCCACGGGAAGCGTTCGGTCGACTCGGGCAGCAGGGTATCGACCAGCAGGGTCTTGGGCTGGCGGCCCTGCACCAGCCGACCCCCGCCATGGGCCAGCAGTACGTCCATCGCCTGCTCGAGATTGCCGAGCGTGGCCGACAGACCCCAGACGATCAGCCCCGGATTGAAGGCCCGCAGTCGGGCCAGCGCCAGCTGGACCTGCACGCCACGCTTGTTGGCGATCAGCTCGTGCCATTCGTCGATCACCACCATGGCGACGCCCGACAGCCGCTCGGGTGCATCGGCCTTCGACAGCATCAGCGACAGGCTCTCCGGGGTGGTCACCAGCGCCTGCGGCAAGCGCTTGTCCTGGCGGGCGCGCTCGGCGGCCGGGGTATCGCCGGTGCGCAGACCGACGCGCCAGTCGATGCCAAGTTCCGCGAGCGGCTCAGCCAGGGCGCGGGTCGTGTCGGAAGCCAGTGCTCGCATCGGAGTGATCCAGAGCAGCTTCAGACCCGGGGTGCGCCAGGATGAGGTCGGCGCCTGCGCCAGCACCTGAGCCAGCGCGGCGAACCACACAGCAAAGGTCTTGCCCGATCCGGTGGTGGCATGCAGCAGGCCCGACTCACCGGCCGCGACCGCCTCCCAGACCTCGTTCTGGAAGGGGAAGGATTGCCAGCCGCGGCGCTCGAACCAGCCGGCGATGTCGGTC
Organism: uncultured Burkholderiales bacterium; assembly: GCA_903831925.1. Classification (GTDB taxonomy): domain Bacteria; phylum Pseudomonadota; class Gammaproteobacteria; order Burkholderiales; family Burkholderiaceae_E; genus UBA4615. Next base: position 2,907 of record CAIKZV010000265.1, on the reverse strand, counting down.
GGTGCGAGGCCGGCCGGTTCATTCGGGTCAACGCGCGCGGCACCTTCTATTGCTGCGCCCGCGTCGACTCCACCGTCAGCACCCGCCAAGCCGTTCGCCGGCGCGGCGCGGCGCGGCAAGGGACGGGGCTTGGGGAAGGACGGCATCTCGCCATCCTAGCCCCGACTCGATCAGGCCATCCGGAAGGTCGCGTTGGCGCGAGCGATCGTCCGGTCGCCGACCACGATGCGTGACTCGACAAACGACAGGGTCTTGCCGGCCCTCACCACCGTGGGCAGCACTTCGAGCCAATCGCCTGGCCGGGCAATGTCCACGAAATCGATCGACAACGACACGGTGAGCGCGCCGGCATGACGCTCGCCATCGGCCGGACGTGCCGCCTGCGCGACGATGCGAGCCGACAGCCCCATGGCATTGTCGGCCAGCGCGGTGATCAGCACGCCATGCGCCAGGCCCCTGGCATTGCAATGCGGCTCGCGGATCTGCACCGCAAGCTGCAGGGCAGTGTCGGTGCGCCGGGCATAGATCGGCTCCCAGGGGGCGGTCATCGGACTGTGGCGGTCGTGCGGCACGTAGCCGACTGGGGGAGTGTCGGGGGTCGTCATGGTTTGGCCTTTGAAGTGTTGACAGGCGCGCGCGGCGGTCTCAGACCCTGCGGATCGGTCCGGAATACTGCGCCACCGCCGCATCGGCGGTGAGCAGCGTGATGCCTTCGCTCAGGGCCTGCGCAATCAGCATCCGGTCGAAGGGGTCCTTGTGCAGAGGCGCCAGCTCATTGATCGCCAGCGCATGCTCACCGGTGATCGGCAGTTCGATATAGCCGTTGTCGATCAGGCCTCGACGCAAAAAGCGCGGATCGAGCTGAAAGTCGCTGCGCCCGAGCCCGCGCTTGATCGCGATCTCCCAGAGGCTCGCCGCGCTGAAAACCAGTTCGTTATCGGGCGCCGCGATCAACTCGCGCGCCTGCGCCGAGAGGCGTTCAGGATGAGCCGCAGCCCACAGCAGCAGATGTGTGTCCAGCAGCAGCTTCACGGCTGCTTCTGAGCACCGAAGAGCGCCTCGATATCCGCCGCGCCCATCTCATCGAAATCGTCGGGCACTGTGATCTGGTCGCGCAGGAAACCCAGCCTTTGCATCCTGGGAGCCGTCGGCGCCTCGAGCGCTGCGACCCTGACAAGCGGCTTGCCGGCCTTGGCGATGATGAATGGCTCGCCTGCGACCGCCAGCTCGATCAGTCGCGACAGATGGGTTTTTGCTTCGTGGATATTGACCGTACGCATGCCGGCGACCGATATGAACTAAACCAGCTTAGTTTAGTCCGTATCAATGCCCTGAATCAAGCCGCCCTGGCAATCGGAATCGCCCGAACCCCCGACGACGCGCTCGAGGCCGAATCGTAAAGATGGCAGGCCACCGAGCGACCGCCACCGAGATCCTGCAGGGGCGGGTCATCGACCTTGCAGCGCTCAAGCGCATGCGGGCAGCGGGTATGAAAGCGACAGCCCGACGGCGGCTTGACCGCGCTCGGCACCTCGCCCTGCACCACGACGCGCTGGCGCTGCGCCTCGACCGACGGATCGGCCACCGGCACCGCCGACAGCAGCGCCTGGGTATAGGGATGCAGCGGCTCGCGATAGAGGTCGTCTCGCGGCGCGATCTCGACGATGCGCCCGAGGGACATCACCGCCACCCGATGGCTGAGGTGGCGCACCACCGCCAGATCGTGAGCGATGAAGAGATACGCGAGACCCAGGCGCTGCTGCAGGTCCATCAGCACATTGACCACCTGCGCCTGGATCGACACATCGAGCGCCGAGACCGGCTCGTCGCAGATGATCAGGCTGGGCTCGAGTGCCAGCGCCCGGGCAATACCGATACGCTGACGCTGACCGCCCGAAAACTCGTGCGCATAACGATCGGCCATATCGGGCAGCAGCCCGACGGTTTTAAGCAGGCCGGCGATCCGGTCATCGTATTCGCCGCGATTGCCGGCCATGCCGTGCACCTGCAGCGGCTCGCCGATCAGGTCGCTCACCCGCATGCGCGGATTGAGCGAACCGTAGGGATCCTGATAGACCATCTGCATGCGCCGCCGGAAAGTACCGGTGCGGGCCTGCTGGCGGGTGATGTCGTCGCCTTCGAAAACGATCTTGCCGCTGGTCACCGGCTGCATGCGCAGCACCGCAAGGCCGGTGGTGCTCTTGCCGCAGCCCGACTCGCCGACCAGCCCGAGGGTCTGACCTGCCGCCAGCGAAAACGACACACCGTCGACCGCCTTGACCACGCCGGGCGAGCGCCCCAGCAGGCCTGTGCCGCGCAGCGGGAAATGCACTCGCAGGTCTTCGACGCGCAGCAGTTCGCTTGCGCCCTGCACGGATTCAGTCGACATCGTGATGGCAGGCATTGAAGTGAAGGGGGGCGACTTCGCGAAGCACCGGCCGTTCGGTGGCACAACGCGCGTCGGCTTTCGTGCAGCGCGGCGCAAAGGCGCAGCCGGGCGGCAGCCTTGCGAGGTCGGGAGGCTGACCGGCAATCGGCACCAGGCGATGCCCGGCCGGCCCATCGAGCCTGGGAATCGCCGCGAGCAGGCCCTGGGTATAGGGGTGGCGCGGCTTGGCATAGAGCGTTTCAGCCTTGGCCTGTTCAACGATTCGACCGCCGTACATCACCGCGACCGCATCGGCATAGCGGGCCACGACACCGAGGTCATGGGTGATGAGGATGAGCGCCGCGCCGGTCTCGCGGGTGAGCTCCTTGAGCAGATCGAGGATCTGCGCCTGGACCGTCACGTCGAGCGCGGTGGTCGGCTCATCGGCCACGATGAGTTTAGGCTGGCAGGCCAGCGCCATCGCGATCATGGTGCGCTGACGCATGCCGCCCGAATATTGATGCGGATAGGTCTGCAGA
>CAIKZV010000264.1 GCA_903831925.1 uncultured Burkholderiales bacterium | reverse complement strand
GGTAACCCACGCCGACCAGCGTCAGTTTCTTTTCCCAACCCTTGCTCACCCCATGGACCATGTTGGCGAGCAGCGCCCGCATCGTCCCACTCATGGCACGCGCAGACCGGCTCTCACCCAGGGCAACCACCTGGAGGGCGCCACCTTCATGGCGCACTTCGACTCCGGCATCGGTGCGCTGCTGGAGCGACCCCAGGGGGCCCTGAACAACGATCTGCTCAAGACCGATCTCGGCCTTGACGCCGGCGGGCAGATCCACCGGCATTTTTGCGACTCGGGACATCTTGGCCTCCTTGCGCGTCAGGCCACGATACCGATGACTTCACCACCCATCCCCGCTTTGCGGGCATGGCGGTCGGTCATCAGTCCGCGCGGCGTGGAAACGATCGCCACACCCAAGCCATTCATGACTTGGGGCAAGCTCTCGCGCCCTTTGTAAACCCGCAGGCCCGGACGACTGACGCGCTCGATGCGCTCGATCACCGGGTGTCCCGCGTAGTACTTCAGCTGAACTTCCAGCTGCGACTTCGGACCGTCGTGACGGACCGAGAAGTCTTCAATGTAGCCCTCATCCTTGAGAAGCTGCGCGATCGCAACTTTCAATTTGGACGAAGGCATTGCCACCGACTGCATTTCAACGCGCTGCCCATTGCGGATGCGCGTGAACATATCGGCGATCGGGTCGCTCATGCTCATAAGTTGGTCTCCGACCTAGTACTTGCCGTGGCCTGACTGGATTACCAGCTGGCCTTAACGATGCCGGGGATTTCCCCACGCATCGCGATCTCGCGCAGCTTATTGCGCGCCAGACCGAACTTTCGGAACGTGCCGCGAGGCCGGCCCGTCAATGCGCAGCGATTACGCAACCGCGTCGGACTCGAGTTGCGCGGCAGCTTCTGCAGCGCCAGACGCGCATCCATCCGCACTTCGTCCGAGAGCTTCTGATTGTCAATTGTGGCCTTCAGAGCAGCACGCTTGACTTCGAATTTCTTCACCAGTGCTTCGCGCTTCTTTTCGCGCTCGATCAGCGATGTCTTTGCCATAGTAGGTTCGCCTGCAGAATCAGTTGCGGAACGGAAAGCGGAAGGACGCGAGCAGCGCCTTGGCTTCCTCGTCATTGCGAGCGGTCGTCGTGATGCTGATGTCCATTCCACGGACTCGATCGACCTTGTCGTACTCGATCTCGGGGAAAATGATCTGTTCCTTGACGCCGAGGTTGTAGTTGCCCCGACCGTCGAAGGACTTGCCGGAGATCCCGCGGAAGTCCCGAACGCGGGGGAGGGCAATCGTGACCAGGCGGTCAAGAAACTCCCACATGCGCTCGCCTCGCAGGGTGACCATACAGCCGATCGGATACCCTTCGCGGATCTTGAACGCGGCAATTGCCTTGCGCGCCTTGGTCTGGACCGGCTTCTGTCCGGCGATCCGGGTCAGATCGGCCACCGCAGCCTCGATGAGTTTCTTGTCGGAGATCGCCTCACCCACGCCCATGTTCAGGGTCACTTTGGTGAAACGCGGTACCTGCATGACCGAGGTGAAGCCGAATTTTTCCATTAATTCGGGTACCACTCGGTCTCGGTACTGTTGCTGAAAACGCGCCATGTTGCAGTCCTGCCTGTGCTAGCTGGTGCTGATACGGATTTCGGTGCCGATGCGCAGACGCGCGTCAGGCCCGAACCTGCTCGCCGTTCGACTTGAAGACACGCACCTTGGTGCCGTCCTCGAGCACGCGAAAACCCACGCGGTCGCCCTTGCCCGTTGCCGGGTTGAGCAACATGAGGTTCGATTGATCGATCGGCATCGACTTCTCAATCACGCCACCCGTCACCCCTTTCATGGGGTTTGGCTTCTGATGCTTCTTGACGAGGTTCACGCCCTCGACCAGCAAATGGGTCTCGTTGACCCGGCTGTTGACCGTGCCACGCT
>CAIKZV010000263.1 GCA_903831925.1 uncultured Burkholderiales bacterium | reverse complement strand
GGATCGCCTTGCCGCCTCGATCGCGGCCTTCCCAGAGAAAGGTGTAGGTCTTGACTGCCAGCGTGTTGCCGCTCAGGGGTTTGTTCAGGGGTTTGCTCGCCATGACCTGCTCCGCTTCAATCGTTGGTGCAACCGAGGACTTCCTCGATCGATGTCATGCCTTGCCTGACTTTGCGCAGTCCCGACGTTCTCAGGTCTGAGACGCCCTCGAGCTTGGCCTGGGTGGCAATTTCCATGGCATTGCCGCCGGCCAGGATGATTCGCTGGATCTCCTCCGAGATTGGCATCACCTGGTAGATGCCCACGCGACCTTTGTAGCCGCCATTGCAGCGTTCGCAGCCGACCGGCCGATAGGGTGTCCAGCTGCCGTCGAGGTCGGCCTCCTTGAATCCGGCTGCCAGCAGCACGTCTTCGTCGATATCGGCCGGCAGTTTGCAGCTGCACAGCCGACGGGCGAGGCGCTGCGCGGTGATCAGGATGACCGCCGAGGCGATGTTGAAGGGCGCGATGCCCATGTTCATCATCCGGGTCAGGGTGGTCGGCGCATCGTTGGTGTGCAGTGTCGACAGCACCATGTGACCGGTCTGGGCGGCCTTGATCGAGATGTCGGCAGTCTCCAGGTCCCGGATCTCACCGACCATGATGATGTCGGGATCCTGGCGCAGGAAGGACTTGAGCGCCGCCGAGAAGGTCAGGCCCGCCTTGTCGTTGACATTGACCTGGTTGATGCCCGGCAGATTGATCTCGGCCGGGTCTTCAGCGGTCGAGATGTTCACGCCCGGCTGATTCAGGATGTTCAGACAGGTATAGAGCGAGACGGTCTTGCCGCTGCCGGTCGGGCCGGTGACCAGCACCATGCCGTAGGGGCGGCTCACCGCCTCGAGCAAAAGCGCCTTCTGTTCGGGTTCATAGCCGAGTGCTTCGATGCCCAGACGCGCCGACGACGGATCCAGAATCCGCATCACGATCTTTTCGCCGAACAGGGTCGGCAGCGTCGAGACCCGGAAGTCGATTGCCCGTTGCGGCGACATCACCAGCTTCATCCGGCCGTCCTGCGGGATGCGCTTTTCGGAGATGTCGAGCTTTGAGATCACCTTGATGCGCGACGCGAGCTTGTCCTTGATCGCCAGCGGCGGCTGGGCGATCTCGCGCAACTCGCCGTCGACCCGGTAGCGGATGCGATAGTGCTTTTCGTAAGGCTCGAAGTGGATGTCCGAGGCACCGCCATTGATGGCATCGAGCAGGATCTTCTGAAGAAACTTGACGATCGGCGCATCGTCGACCTCGCCGTTGTCGTCGGCTGGGGCCGGCGTTTCGGATTCGACCGCAGCGAGTTCGCTGTCCAGCGAATCGTTGACCAGTTCGGACATCTTCTGGTGGGCCGACTGCCCCAGACGCTCGATGGCCTTGAGCAGCTTGTCATGCTCGACGATGACCGGATCGACACTTGCCTGAGCCTGGAACTTGACCCGATCGATGGCCTGCAGGTCGGTCGGATCCGACAGCGCCACCGTCAGCCGGTTGCCCCGTTTGACCAGCGGGATGACCCGGCTCTCGGCGACCAGCTTGCGATCGATGAGTTCGGGGGCGATCGACTGGGCGTCCAGCGCCGCCAGGTCCATCAGCGGCAGACCGAAGGTTTCGGCGGCAAAGCGTGCCAGGCGCAGGGCAGACAGGCCACCGCTGCTCACCAGTTCATCGATGAACTTGCCCTTGGCGGCGTCGGCCTTTTTCTGGATCTCGACCGCCTTTTCGAGCGACAGCAACTGGTGCTGCACCAGCGCGCGCGCCATCCCCGACAGGACGACGTTCTCGGCGGCGGCGGTGCTTCCGGCGAGGCTCATGACCTTGCCCGGATTTTTGAACGGATCTTCATGCAGGCAGTTTGCAGCCGCGGGAACGCTTGTGACACGGCCCGACGGCGCGGCAAGGATGAACGGCCAGAGTGGGCGTGCCGGCGGTGCGCCGCCGTCGGCACAGTGCGACGCCGGCCTCCCCGCAGGATGCCCGCAGCCATCAGGCGCCACCCAGGCCCGACTTCCGAACCGGGTTGCTACACTCGACCGAAAACTTTCCACTGTCGTTCTACTTCTGTCGACCATGTCTGCGTCGTCCCCGCCTGCTTGTGTTCCGCATCGCGCCCCTTTCGCCCTCAGCGGGGCGGCCCGGTTGCAGCGGTCGGCGCAGGCCGCTCCGATCTGGCCTCTGTATTGGCTCCTCTATGGGCTCCTGGTGTCGCTCCTGATCTGGTCCGGCGCGAGTCGGTCCCAGCCAGTGGCCATGTCGGGTGATGCCGGTCTGTTCGACCCCGGCCCCTTCACGCTCGAGCGTTTCGATGACAACCTCGTCGACGGGCCGGCCAACCGGTCGCTGCCCTTGCGTTTGCGAGTGCCTCGGCCCTGCGCCGCCGCGACACCGCGTCCGGTCATCCTGTTTTCGCACGGGCTGGGCGGATCGCGGGCAGGCGGGGCCCGCTGGGGTGAGCACTGGGCCTCGCACGGATTCATCGTCATCCATCTACAGCATCCCGGCAGCGATGAATCACTCTGGCGGGCCGGGCCAGGGACCTTCGATGCCGCGAGGCTGCGCCTGGGCATGACCCCCGAGCAGGCAATCCTGAGGGTGCGTGACGTCGCCGCAGTCCTCGACTGGCTGGCCGGCCGCCAGGCCAGCGATCCGCGTCTGGCCTGTCTCGACCTGGCTCGGGTCGGCATGTCCGGCCACTCTTTCGGCGCGCAGACCACGCAGGTCGTGGCTGGCCAGGGGCGGCTGATCTGGCCGTCAGCGGCGATCCAGCCGGGCTCGGCAACACCTGCCGCGCCCCTGCGCGATAACAGAATCAGTGCCGCGATCGCCTTCAGCCCGGCGATCCGCGGCGCGGACGAGGCCTCAGTGGCCGCGATCACCCTGCCCTTCATGGTGGTGACCGGTGCGCTTGACGACGGCGGCGCGCTCACCGGCGTCACGCCGGCCATGCGACGGGCGGTTTACGAAAGGCTGGCGCCCGGCAAAGCTTGGTTGTTATGGTTTGCCGAGGGGGATCACATGGTTTTCAATGGCGGCTCGCCAAGGGCCGCCCGCCAGCAGGCCGATGCCCATGTGCTTCGGGTTGCCGGTGGACTGAGTCTGGCGTTCTGGCGGGCAACGCTGCTCAATGATGCACAAGCCGCGCTATGGCTGTCGGGCGACGGGCCACGGGCTGTCCTGAGCCCGGGCGACACCTTCGAGTCCCGCTGACGCGCGCGGCTCGCGAGCCGCCTGTGATGCGGTTCCTGGCGGATTCCCGATGCAATTCAGCTCGCCGCGTCGCGTCCCGGCGACATGCAAACGTGAATGTGGCGGTGCAGCATTTTCGCGCGCTGCGAATGGATCTTTTTGCACTGCCTTCGGGTTTAACCCTTTGGTTCACCGAAGCCGCTTGCCAGCGGTACCGGTTCCAGCTTATAAGCTCACCTTCCGCGCGGTAAACCCGGTGTCACATGGGGCTGCGCAAGTCATTTTCAGGTGGACGGAGACAGATGGTCGATGGCAAATCAGCCCTGCTCAGCGTGCAGGGCGTCACGGTCAGATTCGGGGGCATCGTTGCCCTCGACGGCGTGACCTTCGATGTTCCCAAGGGTGGTGTCTGTGGTCTGATCGGCCCCAACGGCGCCGGCAAGACGACGCTCTTCAATTGCCTGAGCCGGCTCTATTCCTACCAGAGCGGCGACATCCTCTTCGAGGGGAAGTCGGTCACGGCGATGCAGGCCAACGAGATCTCCAAGCTCGGGATCGGCCGCACCTTCCAGAACCTTGCGATGTTCAAGACCATGAGCGTCGAGCG
>CAIKZV010000262.1 GCA_903831925.1 uncultured Burkholderiales bacterium | reverse complement strand
TGATCGCGAGCGGCTCGCGCATCAGCCTTTGCTCGGGAACGGCAGAATCGGCCAGCGGCGCAACACCGAAAGCAGTGACTGCCGCAAAGGTGCAGATGCCGCCGATGGCCAGAAGGACTGTTTTGACGTTGAACTGACGCATTGTTTGAGAGACGCTGGGGTCCTGGTTCGAACGGGCAAAAAACATCGGCATGAACAGCCCCGAGGAGACTGTCGACGCCTTAGGCTAATATCAAAGGCTTGAAGCAGTGAGTCGCACGGGCTGTCACTGCGGCGGCTCGGACCGAAGCGATCCATCTGGAACAGCCCGTCTGCGAGGACCGCGTGCAGGCGCGATGGTAACAGAGAACTGCTCCGCTCGACCCTCTTGTCTAGTATCGCCCATGACCGAATCCAGCCCCCTTTCGCCACAGACCGAACTGCCGGTGACGGCCTCCGCCCGTCGGGCACTCGAGGTCGCCAAGCGCGGCTGCGACGAATTGCTGGTCGAACAGGACTTCCTGCGCAAGATTATTCGTTCGGAGGCAAGCGGTCAGCCGTTGCGGATCAAGCTGGGTCTGGACCCGACCGCGCCCGATCTGCATCTTGGCCATACCGTCGTGCTCAACAAGATGCGCCAGCTCCAGGATCTGGGGCATACCGTCATTTTTCTGATCGGCGACTTCACCGCCATGATCGGCGATCCGTCCGGGCGCAACATCACCCGCCCGCCGCTCACGCGTGAGCAGATCGAGGCCAACGCCCAGACTTACTTCCAGCAGGCGAGTCTGGTCCTCGATGCGGCCCGCACCGAGATCCGCTACAACTCGGAGTGGAGCGACCCGCTGGGCGCGCGCGGCATGATTCAGCTGGCCTCGCGCTACACCCTGGCTCGGATGCTCGAGCGCGACGACTTTACCCGCCGCTATCGCGGTGGCATCCCGATCTCGGTGCATGAGCTGCTCTATCCGCTGATGCAGGGCTATGACTCGGTTGCGCTGAAGTCCGACCTCGAGCTCGGCGGCACCGATCAGAAATTCAATCTGCTGGTCGGCCGCGAGCTCCAGAAAGAGTACGGCCAGGAGCCGCAGTGCATTCTGACGATGCCGCTGCTCGAGGGCCTGGACGGCGTCGAGAAGATGTCGAAGTCCAAGAACAACTATGTCGGGATCACCGATGTTCCTGATCAGATGTTCGGCAAAATCATGTCGATCTCCGACGATCTGATGTGGAAATATTACGAACTTCTGTCATCGTCGACGATTGAGCAGATTGCCGCATTGCGCGCCGAGTGCGCGGCCGGACTCAATCCGCGCGACGTCAAGGTCAGGCTGGCAGGTGAAATGGTCGCTCGGTTTCATGGCGCGGCTGCGGCCGAGGCAGCGCGTGCCGGCTTCGAGGCGAGATTTTCCCGGGGCGCACTCCCTGATGATCTGCAGGAGGTGCAGGTGGCCGGGGCGCCGATCGCGATCGCGCAGTTGCTCAGGCAGGCCGGTCTGGCGGCCTCGGGCAGCGAGGCGCTGCGAAATATCGAGCAGGGCGGCGTTCGGATCGACGGCGATCGGGTGACCGACAAGGGGCTCAAGCTCGACGCGGGCAGCTATGTCGTGCAGGTCGGCAAGCGTCGTGCGGCCCGGGTGACCGTCGTCTAGGCGGCAACGCATGATCGCGCTGCTGCAGCGGGCCGCCCGCGCCCATGTGGTGGTTGGCGGGCAAACCGTGGGCGAGATCGGCGCCGGCTTGCTGGTGCTGCTGTGCGCCGAGCGCGGTGACACGATGCGTCAGGGCGAGACGCTGCTGGCGCGAATGCTGGCTTATCGGATGTTCTCGGATGAAGCGGGTCGCATGAATCGCTCGCTCATCGACACCGGGGGTGGGCTGCTGCTGGTGCCGCAGTTCACGCTTGCGGCCGACACCCGCAGCGGACTGCGGCCAAGCTTCACGCCGGCTGCGCCGCCTGACGAGGCGCGGCGACTCTTCGACGAGATGGTCGCGCGGGCGATGGCACTGCATCGGCCGGTGGCGACCGGTTTGTTCGGCGCCGATATGCAGGTCCATCTGGTCAATGATGGCCCGGTCACTTTCTGGCTGCGCGTCGATCCTCTACAATGAGCGGCTTCCGCGTGACTGGCGAGTAAGGGTGAATCGACACCGTGAATCGCGGAATTGGGCGACGTCCGTCGCCAGCCGTTCGCCTGGGCAGTTGCCGGCAATCCGCCGGGGCCTTTGACTGCAACAAGGATTCAGCACATGTTTGATCGTTCCCAGGGCATCGCCCAGGTCGACCCGCAATTGTGGCAGGCCATCGAGGCCGAGAACCGCCGCCAGGAAGCGCATATCGAGCTGATTGCGTCCGAAAACTATGCCAGCCCGGCGGTCATGGCGGCACAGGGCAGCCAGCTCACCAACAAATACGCCGAGGGCTATCCCGGCAAGCGCTATTACGGCGGCTGCGAGTATGTCGACGTTGCCGAAGCGCTGGCGCTCGAGCGGGTCAAGGCGCTGTTCGGTGCGCAGGCGGCCAATGTCCAGCCGCATTCGGGGGCACAGGCCAATCAGGCGGTCTTTCTGGCCTTCCTGAAGCCCGGCGACACCATCATGGGTCTGAGCCTGGCTGAAGGCGGCCATCTCACCCACGGCATGCCGCTCAATCTGTCGGGCAAGTGGTTCAAGGTGGTGTCTTATGGCCTGGACGCCAACGAAGCGATCGACTACGACGCCATGGAGGCGCGGGCCCGCGAGGCGCGTCCCAAGCTGATCATCGCCGGCGCGTCGGCCTATTCGTTGCACATCGATTTCGAGCGCTTCGCCCGGATCGCCCGCGAGATCGGCGCGATCTTCATGGTCGACATGGCGCACTACGCGGGACTGATTGCCGCCGGTGTCTATCCGAATCCGGTGCCGCATGCCGACATCGTCACCTCGACTACTCACAAGAGCCTGCGCGGGCCGCGCGGCGGCATCATCCTGATGAAGGCCGAGCACGAGAAGGCGATCAACTCGGCGGTCTTCCCGGGTCTGCAGGGTGGCCCGCTGATGCATGTGATCGCCGCCAAGGCGGTGGCCTTTCACGAGGCGATGCAGCCGTCCTTCAAGGTCTATCAGCAGCAGGTGATCGCCAATGCACGGGTGCTGGCCGAAACGCTCACCGCCCGTGGTCTTCGCATCGTGTCGGGTCGCACCGAAAGTCATGTGA
>CAIKZV010000261.1 GCA_903831925.1 uncultured Burkholderiales bacterium | reverse complement strand
TTCGCTGAGCGCATCAAGTTCTCGGCTGTGCTGTTGTTCTGCGTGCTGTGGTTCACTTTCTCCTACATCCCGATCGCCCACATGGTCTGGTACTGGGATGGTCCGGATGCGATCACCGATGCCAAGACGCTTGAGGCGGTGACGGCGGGTGCGGGCTTCCTGTGGGCCAAAGGTGCGCTCGACTTCGCTGGCGGCACGGTCGTTCACATCAATGCCGGTATCGCTGGCCTGGTGGGTGCCTTCATGCTCGGTAAACGTGTCGGATTGGGTCGTGAAAGCATGGCGCCTCATTCGCTTGCCTTCACGATGGTCGGTGCAGCGCTGCTGTGGGTGGGCTGGTTCGGCTTCAACGTCGGTTCCAACCTCGAAGCAAACGGCGTGGCTGCTCTGGCCTTCGTCAATACCTTCGTCGCCACTGCCGCAGCCACCGTTGCCTGGTCTTTCGCAGAGTGGATGACCAAGGGCAAGCCTTCGGGTCTGGGCGCAGCATCGGGCGCGGTCGCTGGTCTGGTTGCCATCACCCCGGCCTGCGGCTTCGTCGGTCCGATGGGTGCGATCGTGATCGGTCTGGCTGCGGGCTTCATCTGCCTGTGGGGCGTCAATGGTCTGAAGCGCCTGCTGGGTGCCGATGACTCGCTCGATGTCTTCGGCGTGCATGGCGTCGGCGGCATTCTGGGTGCGCTGCTCACCGGTGTCTTTGCAGCACCGTCGCTCGGCGGCACCGGCATCTATGACTATGTTGCCAACGCTGCAGGTGCCGAGTATTCGATCGGCAGCCAGGTCTGGATCCAGTTGCAGGCTGTGCTGACCACGCTGGTCTGGTCGGGTGTCGTTTCGTTCATCGCCTACAAGATTGTCGACATGGTCGTCGGTCTGCGTGTGGCCGAAGATGAAGAGCGCGAAGGCCTCGACATCAGCTCGCATGGCGAGACCGCGTACCACTCCTGAGCTGCTTCTCCTCCTCCTACTCCTGGGAGCTCAGGTCTCACACCGCGTCAGGTTCGCCTGGCGCGGTTTTTTTTCATCAGGCGTCCACGCGGGCTCTGCGATAATTCGGGATGATCTCCGAACGCCACTACACCCTGACCATCGATTGCCCCGACCGCGTGGGCATTGTTGCCGACGTCTCCCGCTTCATTGCAGAGCGCGGCGGCTGGATCCTCGAAGCCAACCACCACGCTGATCGAGACACGCAGCGCTTTTTCATGCGCAACGCGATCCTGGCCGACTCATTACCCGGGGGCATCGACGATTTTTCGACCGGATTCGCGCCGCTCGCGCAGCGCCTCGACATGCGCTGGCGACTGTCCGATTCAGCCAGACCGCGTCGGGTCGCGCTGCTGGCAAGCCGCCTGGACCACTGCCTGGTTGACCTGCTCTACCGTTGGCGCGCGGGCGAGCTGCCCTGCGATATCCCGTGCGTGATTTCAAATCATGAAGATCTGCGCGGTGATGTTGAAGTCCATCGCGTTCCCTTTCATTGTGTGCCGGTCTCGCCCGACGATAAGGCCGGGGCATTCGATCGCATGGCCGGGCTGCTCGAGGACAATCAGGTCGACACGATCGTGCTGGCCCGCTACATGCAGATCCTGCCGCCCGAGCTGTGCGCCCGCTACCCCGGACGAATCATCAATATCCATCACAGTTTCTTGCCGTCATTCATTGGCGCAAAGCCTTATCACCGGGCATTTGAGCGCGGCGTCAAGCTGATCGGCGCCACCAGCCACTATGTCACTGCGGATCTCGATGAAGGGCCGATCATCGAGCAGGATGTGGTGCGGGTCGAGCATAACGATACGGTTGACGATCTCATCCGCTATGGTCGCGACGTCGAAAGGGCCGTGCTGGCCAGAGCGCTGCGCTATCACCTCGAGGACCGCGTGATGCTCAATGGCAGTCGCACAGTGGTGTTTCGCTGACCGGCAAAGGGACGAAGCCGGTCAGCCGATCGGGCGCCCCGGCGCTACAATGGCCCTCCGCAAGAAGGCGTCCCCCCGATGGTTCCTCATTTCATCACCTCCCTGACCGGCCCGCTGCTCGAGCTCGAACGCAAGTTTCTCGATGCCACGCCTCGCATCGAGCGCTGGTTTCGCCTGCAGTGGCAGGAGCACACGCCGCCCTTTTATGGCTCGGTCGATCTGCGCAATGCCGGCTTCAAACTGGCCCCGGTCGACACCAATCTCTATCCGGGCGGCTTCAACAACCTGTCGGCTGAAGCCCTGCCGCTGGCGGTGCAGGCAGCGATGTCGGCGATCGAGAAATATTGCCCCGACGCGAGCAATCTGCTGCTGATCCCCGAGAACCACACCCGCAACACCTTCTACCTGCAGAATGTTCTTCGCATTCAGACCTTGTTGCGTCAGACCGGTCTGACGGTGCGGCTGGGTTCGCTCAATCATGAGGTGCTCGAGCCGATGCGCCTTGAGCTGCCCGATGGCCAGTCGCTCACGGTCGAGCCGCTGGTGCGTCGTGATGGCCGGGTCGGCCTGAACGATTTCGACCCCTGCGCCATCCTGCTCAACAATGATCTGTCGGCAGGCATTCCGGACATTCTCGGCGGGCTGCAAAGCCAGATCCTGTTGCCCCCGCTGCATGCCGGCTGGGCGGTGCGGCGCAAGACCAAGCATTTTGCGGCCTACGATCAAGTTGCGTCCGACTTCGGCGCCATGCTCGATGCCGATCCCTGGCTGGTGAATCCTTATTTTTCGGGCAGCTCCGGCATCGACTTCCATGCCCGAGAGGGTGAGGCGCAACTGGCCGAGCAGGTCGATGTCACGCTGCAGCGCATCCGCGCGAAGTACAAGGAATATCAGATCGACGCCACGCCCTTCGTGATCGTCAAGGCCGATGCCGGGACTTATGGCATGGGGGTCATGACGGTCAAGGATGCCTCGGAGGTCCAGAACCTCAATCGGCGCCAGCGCAACAAGATGGCGGTGGTCAAAGAGGGCCTCGAAGTGAGCGAGGTCATCATCCAGGAAGGCGTGCCCACCATCGAGACCGTCGAAAATGGCGTCGCCGAGCCGGTGGTCTATATGGTCGACAAGTTCGTTGTTGGCGGTTTTTATCGGGTCAATGCCGAGCGCGGCCGCGATGAAAACCTCAATGCGCCGGGCGCCCACTTTGTGCCGCTGCCTTTTGCCGCGCCCTGCAACCAGCCCGATGCCGGTGCGACCGTCGATTGCCCGCCCAACCGTTTCTATGCCTATGGCGTGGTTGCCCGGCT
>CAIKZV010000260.1 GCA_903831925.1 uncultured Burkholderiales bacterium | reverse complement strand
ATCTTCATGGACCGCGGCGAGATCGTCGAACAGAACACGCCTGAAGCCTTCTTCAGCAACCCTCAGTCCGAGCGCAGCAAACAGTTCCTGCATCACGTCCTAGACCGCTACGCCGAGCCTGGCTGACCCTTCCGGTCGGGTGACCTTCCAGCGGCCCGCATCCCGACCAACGGTATCCCGGCCGCCTGAATCAGACCGACCGCCTGTGGTTGCCTTCTGACAAACACGGGCATTTGTTGGCCTGCATCTGCCGTTCGTCCTGCCAGGCCAAACCTAAGGTCGCCTTTAGGTACACCCGCGAGTAAGGTGGCAGTCGGTGCACAATGTGACCAACTCGGCACCCTGCCCGGTCATCGCAGACTCTCACCTCACAGGAAGGCTCATGTCACGCAGACAGTTCATTGCGCAGGCTGGTTCCGTCGGCGTCATGCAGGTCGCCTCGCCATTCACCCGGACCGCCGCAGCGGCGCAGCCGCCTGCCCGCCGCACGCTCAAGATCATGCAATGGAACCACTTCGTTCCGGCCTTCGATGAGTGGTTCAACAAGACTTTCGTGAAAGAGTGGGGCGAGAAGAACAACACCGAGGTCATCGTCACCAATGTCGGCATGACCAGCATCGAGAGCCGCGCCGCCGCCGAAATCGCCAAGAATCAGGGCCACGATCTGTGCATGTTCCTGAGCCCGCCGGCATCTTATGAAGACAATGTCATCGATCACCGCGATGTCTTCGTCGAATGTGAAAAGAAGTTCGGCAAGCCGCTCGACATTGCCCTCAAGAGCACCTACAACCCGGTGACGAAGAAGTACTTCGGGTTTTCGGACAGCTACGTTCCCGATCCGGTGAACTACCGCAGCGACCTGTGGGCCGATATCGGCGTGGTGCCCGACTCCTGGGAAGCAATCCGCAACGGCGGGCGCAAGATCAAGGACAAGCACGGCATTCCGGTGGGCATCGGCATGTCAAATGAACTCGACAGCAGCATGGCGCTGCGATCGATCCTGCATTCTTTCGGCGGCGCCGAACAGAACGAAGCCGGGCAACCCAGCCTCAAGTCGAAGGGCTCGCTCGAGGCGCTGAAATTCGCCAAGGCACTCTACGAAGACACGATGACCGACGAGATCTTCTCGTGGGACGCCTCGTCGAACAATCGGCTGCTGCTGGCCGGCAAAGGCTCGCTGACCCTCAATGCGATCTCGATCACCCGCACCGGCGAGAGCGAGAAGATTCCAATTGCCGACAAGATCCTGCTCGGCCGCCCGGCCTCCGGCCCTGCCGGGCAGATCGGCGTGATGCACCTGATGAACGCCTATGTGATCTGGAAGTTTTCGAAGAACATCGACGGCGCCAAGAAATTCCTGGTCGATCTCACCGGCAGTTCACGCGATGCCTTCAAGGCCAGCGGCTTTTACAACTTCCCGACCTTTCCGCAACTCGTCCCCGACCTCAAGCAACTGATTGCCAACGACCCCAAGGCAACGCCCTCGAGCAAGTACGCGATCTTCAATGACGCCGACAAGTGGACGGTCAATGTCGGCTATCCGGGCTATGCCAATGCCGCGATCGATGAAATCTGGAAGTCGTGGCTGCTGCCGAAAATGTTTGCCGATGCCGCCTCCGGGCGCCTGACGCCCGAAGCAGCGCTCGACCTCTATGCCGGGCAGTCGAAAGAGATTTTCGACAAATGGCGCGCCCGCCGGAAAGTCTGAGCCACGATCGACGATTGCCAATCCCTCTTTACCGACCAGGCGCGCACGCATGAACACCCCCAATCGATCGATGCGTTGGCTGCTCACGTTCGTCGTCTGCCTGCTGGTGATGTCCGCGACCGGCGCGCAAGCCGCGAGCGATGTGGCGCGCAAGCGCATCTTCATCGTCAGCAGCTATCACAAGACCTATATCTGGTCGCAATCGACCCAGAAGGGCGTCAATGCGGCGATGCTCAAGTTCGGCTATCTCGATAACGAACAGCAGGCGCAAAGGCTGGTGCAGACCGATTCGGTTGAGTCGTCCAGGGCGGTCATCCGCAAGGAATGGATGGACACCAAGCGCAAGGACAGCCGCGCCGACATGGCCAATGCCACCACCCGCATCCTGGCGCAGATCAAGACCTTCAAGCCCGATCTCGTCCTGCTGGGTGACGACAATGCCGCGAAATACATCGGCGGGCAGCTGCTCGATTCGCCCATCCCGGTGGTGTTCTGGGGCATCAACGGCCTGCCGCTCAAATACGGGCTGGTCGACAGCATGGATGCACCCGGGCGCAATGTGACCGGCGTCTGGCAGACCGGCTATCACAAGGAAAGCCTCGATCTGCTCAAGCGCATGGTGCCGAACGCCAAGACCTTTGCCATCCTGGCCTGCGACTCGGAGTCGGCTCGACCCAATGTGAAGATGATCGAGCAGCTCGCGCAGCGCGGCGATTTGCCGATGAAGCTTGTCGACAAGGTCATGACCAATTCGCTCGATGAATTCAAGGCCCGCGCGCTCGAGCTCTCGCAACGGGTCGACGCCTTCTTCGTCCTCAACCACGACACGCTGCGCGATGCCAACGGCAACCATGTCGACATGATGGAGGTCGGGCGCTGGTATCTGAACAACATCAAAATTCCGGAGGCCTCGCATGAAGACCAGTTTGTCTATGAAGGCATGCTGCTGACCGCGAATGACTCGGGCTACAACCAGGGTTTTCTGGCCTTCGAGATGGCCAACAGCATTCTGGCGCAAGGGCTCAAGCCTGCCCGCATGGCGGTCAGGACACCGGAGCGCGGCCCTTATCTGGTCAACCGGATGCGCGCCAAGGCGCTGGGCATCAAGCTCGACGATGCGATGTACCTGATCGACGAATTCGTCGATCAGTCGCTCGCGCTCAAGAAGTGAGCCGTCGAATGCCGATCGGGTTGACGGCATCGATGAAGCCTTCGAGTGCCGGAGCATGGATCGCATGACACGCACGACGCCGATCTTTCTGCGCCTGCTGCTGGCCTTCCTGGCGGTGGGGGCGCTCATCGGCGGGCCGCTGATCTATTTTTCCTTCCAGTTCAACAAGGACTCGGCCCGGCTGCGCACCCAGCAGAACATCGCGCAGCAGATCGCCATCATCGAGGCCAACTTCGATCAGGAGTTCGAACTCGGCCTGCAGCGCTCGCTCAAGCAGATCACCGCGTCCGAGGCACTGGCGCTTTATCTGTCGTCATCCTTCGATGAGCGCACCGTCAATGCGAAGCTGCTCGAGACCAACTTTCTGAAGCTGCAGGCCGACTACTCCAATTATTCGGGCATCTATTACGCCGATGCCGAGGGTCGGCTGATCTCGATCGTCGAGGACAAGAAACGGATCGCGCCGCCCGACCGGGTGGTGGCAGGCGGGCAAGGCAGCGTGGGATGGCATCAGACGCCCACCGGCAGTCACTTCGAGCGGCTCTTTGCTCAGATCAAGACCAAACCCTCGCTGCTGTCGGCCGGCAACATGGAATGGTTCATGCCGCCGCGGGCGATCACCGTCGAGGGCCCCTTCATGGATGAGCGCGGGCGGTTGACGATGCTCGCGGGCCTGTCATCGCTCGACCTGGACAACGGCGCCTTCGGCGGTGCGGTAGTGGTCCGGGTCGATCTCGACGGATTCGTCAGGAAACTCAAATCGGTGACCCTCTTCGAGGCCCATCCGATCTGGCTGTTTTCGCGCAACGGTGACACCCTGCTGCGCCCCGAAGCCACCTCGCTTGAGCTCAGCGCCAAAGATTTTGACGACACGCCCTTTGCAGGCGACGTGATCTTTCGGGCCCGCAGCGACGGGCTGGTGGCCTTTCGAGACCTGTCGGTCATTCCTGGTGCGCCTTTCCTCAGACTTGCCTATGGCGTACCGGTCTCGCTGCTGCTCAAGGACTTCGAATCGGCGCTGTCGTTCTTTCTGATCGTGCTGCTGCTGTCGGCGATCGCAGTATTTGCGATGGCCTATTTTGTGGCACGGCACTTCTCGCGGCCGATCATCGAACTCGCCAATGCTGCCTCGAATCTCGCCTCGGGCCAGCAGGCCACGCGCGTGGCGGTGAAATCGTCCGGCGAATTGAGCCTGCTGGTCGACAGCTTCAACCGGATGGCCGAGAACCTGCAGTTGGCCAATCAGAACCGGGCCAATGCCTTCGCCGTGCTGAGGCAGACCGCCGCCCAGATGCAGAGCGAGAAGCATGCCGAGCCGGAATCGCCGCCGACTGACGCGCAGGCGGTCGGGATGATCGCCAGCACCTTGAGCCTGATTCAGCAGCCCGGGCAGGAAGACGCCAATGACCTGAGCGCGATCTCGGCGCTGATCCGGCGGCTGATCGACGAACGCGACGACAATCTGCGCAATTATCGGGCTGCGCGCGATGCGGCCGACCAGGCCAACCTCACCAAGAGTGAGTTCCTGGCGATGATCAGCCACGAAATTCGCACGCCAATGAACGGCATCCTCGGCACGGTGCAACTGCTCGAACACTCAGCGCTCGACGAGGAGCAGAGTCGCGACCTCACCACCATCCGCAACTGCGGCGACGCGCTGCTCGAGCTGATCGATCAGATTCTCGATTTCTCGAAGATCGAGGCCGGCAAACTCGAACTCGAATTGCGTGACTTCGACCTGCGAAACGAATTCAGCCAGATCGTTGCGCTCTACCGGCCGGTGATCGCCGACAAGGGACTGCATCTCGATCTGATCATGGCCGAAGACCTGCCGATCATGGTCAGAGGCGACAGCACCCGACTGCGACAGATTCTGTCCAACCTGATTTCCAATGCGATCAAGTTCACGCACCAGGGCCATATCAGGGTTGAGGCCCGCTCGAGGGCGGCCAAAAACGGCGGGTACATGATCAGCGGCGTGGTGAGCGACAGCGGCATCGGCATCCCGGCCGACCGGCTCGATCGCCTCTTCAAGGCCTTCTCGCAGGTCGATATCTCGACCACCCGACAATTCGGCGGCACCGGCCTGGGCCTGGCGATCTGTTCAAAGCTGTGCGAGGCGATGGGCGGGCAGATCACGGTCGACAGCGAATGGGGTGTGGGCTCGAGCTTTCGCTTCGAGATTTTCATGGCCGCCTCGCAGGTCACCGCCAAACCCGCGCCAGCGGTCGATCTCGACTCGTCGACCGCGCTGCCGTCCTTGCGCATCCTGGTTGCCGAGGACAACTTCGTGAACCAGAAAATCGCCTTCGCCTTCCTGCAAAAGCTTGGCCTGCAGGCCGATCTCGCCGAAAACGGACAGGAAGCGATCGAACGGGCGCAGTCGACGCATTACGACGCGATCCTGATGGACATGCAGATGCCGATCATGGACGGCATCGACTCGACGCGCGCCATCCGCCAGCTCGATCTGGCGCATCAGCCCTGGATCATCGCAATGACCGCCAACGCGTTCGACTCCGATCGCGAACGCTGTAT
>CAIKZV010000259.1 GCA_903831925.1 uncultured Burkholderiales bacterium | reverse complement strand
TCTGCAGATGATCCATTTCATGCTGGATGCAGACCGCGAGCAGCCCGTCGGCCGTCAGCGTGAACGAATTGCCATGCTCATCCAGCGCCCTGACGGTCACCTGTTCGGGGCGTTCGACCTCGTCGTAGATCCCCGGCACCGACAGGCAACCCTCTTCATGGACCGATCGCTCATCGCCGTGCGAGACGATCTCGGGGTTGATGAAGACCTGCAGCCGGTCTTTGGTCTCGGAGACATCGATGACGATGACCCGCTCGTGCACATTGACCTGGGTCGCCGCCAGGCCGACGCCTGGCGCGTCGTACATGGTCTGCGCCATGTCGCTCACCAGCTTGCGGATGCGATCGTCCACATGCTCGACCCGCCTGGCAACGGTATGCAGGCGCTGATCGGGATAACGAAGGATGTCAAGGACGGCCATCGGATTAAGACGACCGTTCGATTCCGGGATGGGCGATCGAGCGGTCAATCAACGTAATATTGAGGTCAGCGATTGAGATCGGTGATTGCGGTCGGTAATTCAAGCTGAACCGAAGCCGAAACGAGCGCCGCAGTCCCTGATCGCAGAAAGTCGGAACCACGAAACTGAACCACGTCCAGGCAGCGTCGACATGATCAAAAAGTTTAGCATGGGGTTGATCGGATGCGCGGTCTGGCTTGCAGCCAGCATCGCCAACGGGGCGAGCGGTCCGATCGAGCTGTCGCCAAATGCGCCCGACAAGCATGTCGTCGTCAAGGGTGACACCCTCTGGGATATTTCCGCCCGGTTTCTGAAGTCACCCTGGCTGTGGCCCGAGGTCTGGCAACTCAATCGCGAGCAGATCAGCAACCCCCACCTGATCTACCCGGGCGACATCATCTATCTCGACCGATCGGGCGCGCAGCCCCGGCTCAGACTGGGCAAGTCCGTTCCGGGCACCGGCGCTGGCAGCGCATCCCGCGGCGGCGAAACCACTGTCCGGCTCGAGCCGCTGGTGCGCTCCACGCCGCTGGGCGCCGATGCCATTCCCATGATCAATCTCGCCGCCGTCCAGGTCTTCCTCAATCGGCCGCTGATCGTCGATGAGCAGGGCCTGCGCGCTCATCCCCGCATCGTCGGTACCCAGGATGGCCGGGTCCATCTCGCCGCAGGCGACCTCGCCTATGTGAGGGGGCTGTCCGACGAGGACATGACACTGAACTCGGAGTGGTACATCTATCGACCGGCCAAACCGCTGCTCGATCCGGTCTCCCGCAAGCCGATTGCCTGGGAGACCATCTCGGTCGGATCGGCCCAGCTGATCCGCAAGGGCGATCCGGCCACTTTCCGCCTTCGCACCGCTAACGAGGAGGTCGGCGAAGGCGACCGCCTGATGCCTGCCATGCCGGCCTCGGTGCCCTCCTTCGTCCCCCGTGCACCCGATGATCCGGTCTCGGGTCAGATCGTCTCGGTGTATCGCGGCATCGATCAGGTTGGCAAACTCAGCGTGGTGGCCCTGTCGATCGGCAAAGACCAAGGCCTCGCGATCGGCAATGTGCTGGCCGTCCTGAGCGCCGACCGGGTGGTGGTGGACAAGGAAACCAAAGAGAAAGTCGTCCTGCCCAACGAGACGATCGGCGAGCTGGTCATCTTCCGGGTCTTCGATCGCATCGCCTATGCGCTGGTGGTCTCGGCATCCGAAGCAATCACGGTTGGCGCAACCGTCAAGAATCCCTGAACCCCCCAACCGGCGGCGCGCCATGGCATCAGACCCGCACGCCGCCGACCCCCACCTCTGGCTCCGGCTGGTCCTGACACCCGGCATCGGACCGATTCACGCCCGCCGCCTGCTTGAGCGATTCGGCTCGCCCCGGGCGATCTTCGAGTCGGACGCCACCGCGCTGTCTGTCGTTGCGGGCGAGCGCATGGCACGTCTGCTGCTGTCCGACGATGGCGCGCGCCGGCGAAAGGTCGCGCAGGCCCTCGAATGGGCCCGCACCGAGTCCCATCACCTGATCACCTTCGCCGATGCCGACTACCCCCGGCATCTGCTGCAAATCGACGATGCACCGCCGCTCCTGCATGCCGTCGGGCGTCGCGACATCCTGAGCCGCCCGATGCTGGCGATGGTCGGAGCGCGAAATGCCACGGCAGCCGGGGCTGCCAACGCCCGAACCTTCGCCCGGACCTTATCCGGCGCCGGCTGGACGATCACAAGCGGCCTGGCGCTGGGCATCGACGCGGCAGCCCATGAGGGCGCGCTGCAAGGCGGCGCCGGCACAGTCGCGGTGGTGGGCACCGGCGCCGACATCGTCTATCCGGCACGGCATCGTGCGCTGGCCGACCGGATCGCTGCCGATGGACTCATCATCTCCGAGCTGCCGCTCGGTACGCCGCCATCGGCCGGGCTCTTCCCGCGTCGCAATCGTCTGATCGCCGGCCTGTCCCATGGCGTGGTGGTCGTCGAGGCAGCGCTGCAAAGCGGCTCGCTCATCACCGCACGCCAGGCAGGCGAATTCGGCCGCGAGGTCTTCGCCATCCCCGGCTCCATCCACTCGCCGCTTTCACGCGGCTGCCACGCCCTGATCCGGCAAGGCGCCCTGCTGGTTGAGTCGGCACGCGAGGTCATCGACGAGTTGCCCGCATTGACTGCCGCGCCTGTCGTCGACATCGCCTGCGCGCGGCCCGAGCGTGGCGGTGCCGACGCTGCCAGCGCGCTCGGTCGGTCGCGAGCGCCCGATGTCGACGCAGGCATCATCCAGGATCCGGTCATGGCCGCAATCGGGCATGACCCGGTCCAGCCCGATACACTGGCGACCCATGTCGGTCTCGACGCCGGCGAACTCGGCGCCAGATTGGTCATTCTCGAGCTCAGCGGACTCATCCGGCGTCTGTCCGATGGCCGAGTCCAAAGACCCTCACCGTCAGGCTGACTTGCCATTGCGGCGATCCGGCTCTTATGATTGGCGCCCCCAGCGAGCCGCCGACCACGTGTCGACGAGCCTCATTCACTCACCCTGCGCACCGACCTGGCCACCAACACAATGGGAAAAGCCCTGATCATTGCCGAGAAGCCTTCGGTCGCAGCGGACATCGCGCGATCGCTCGGCGGGTTCGCCAAACAAGGCGACTATTTCGAAAGCGATGACTACCTGCTGTCGTCCGCGGTCGGCCATCTGGTCGAGATCGCGGCACCTGAGCAATTCGACGTCAAGCGGGGCAAATGGTCATTCGCCAATCTGCCGGTCATCCCGCCACACTTCGATCTCAAGCCGATCGACAAGAGTGCAGAGCGTCTGAAGCTGCTCACCCGACTGATCAAGCGCAAGGATGTCGACTCGCTCATCAATGCCTGTGACGCCGGCCGCGAAGGCGAGCTGATCTTTCAGCTGATCGCCCAGCATGCCAAGGCCAGGCAGCCGGTCAGCCGGCTGTGGCTGCAGTCGATGACGCCCAGCGCGATCCGCGAGGGCTTCGAGCGGCTGCGCGACGAAACCCAGATGCAGCCGCTCGCCGATGCGGCCCGCTGCCGGTCCGAAGCCGACTGGCTGGTCGGCATCAACGGGACGCGGGCCATGACCGCGTTCAATTCGCGCGACGGCGGCTTTTACCTCACCACGGTCGGCCGCGTTCAGACCCCGACCCTCGCGATCGTGGTCGAGCGTGAAGAGCGCATCCGCAAATTCAAGCCGCGCGGCTATTTCGAGGTGAAAGCCACCTTCGACGCAAAGGCCGGGCAATACGAAGGCCGCTGGTTCGACCCGTCATTCCATCGCGATCCGGCCGACGCCGAGCTCAAGGCCGAGCGTCTGTGGGACCAATCCCGCGCGCAGGCCATCGTCGACGAGTGCCGGGGCAAGCCGGGCACGGTCGAAGAAGAGTCCAAGCCCTCCACGCAGCAGTCACCGGCGCTTTTCGACCTCACCAGCCTGCAGCGAGAGGCCAATGGCCGCTTCGGTTTTTCGGCCAAAACCACGCTGTCGCTCGCCCAGGCGCTCTATGAAAAGCACAAGGTCCTGGCCTATCCG
>CAIKZV010000258.1 GCA_903831925.1 uncultured Burkholderiales bacterium | reverse complement strand
CCTCATTACCGCGGTGACCGCACTGCTGTATTGCGCCGGATTGCGGCACAGGATCTCGAGCCCCCAGCCGCGCACCGCGCGCCGAGTGGCTTCTGCGTGGCGGTCATGGCGGGCAAAGACATTGTCCATGCCTTCGGCAAGCATCTGGTCCAATGCCGCCGACAAGCCGTAGAGCAGGTTGGTCGAGGGGGTGGTCGGCCAGAAGCCGCGGGCGTTGGCGGCGATGATCTCGTCCCAGGCCCAGTAAGCGCGCGGCAGCCGGGCGTTTTTCGAGGCGGCGACCGCCTTGGCCGAGACCGCATTGAAGGAAAGACCCGGCGGCAGCATCAGTCCCTTTTGAGAGCTGCCGATCGTGACATCGACACCCCACTCGTCGTGGCGAAAATCGATCGCGCCAATCGAGGAGATGGTGTCGACCAGCAGCAGCGCGGGATGACCGGCCGCGTCGATTGCGCGCCTGACCGCGGCGATATCGGAGGTCACGCCAGTCGAGGTCTCGTTGTGAACCACGCAGACCGCCTTGATGCGGTGCTCGCGATCTTCCGTCAGGCGCGCCTGCACGAGCGCCGCATCGACGCCGCTGCGCCAATCGCCTGCGATGAATTCGGGCGCCAGCCCCAGCCGCTCGGCCAGGGTCTTCCAGAGCGCCGCAAAATGACCGGTCTCGACCATCAGGACTGCGTCGCCGGCCGACAGCGTGTTGACCAGCGCAGCCTCCCAGGCACCTGTGCCCGAGGCCGGGTAAATGATCACCGGCTGTTCGGTCTTGAACACCTTGCGGATATCGGCAAGCACCTTGAGCCCGAGTTGCGCGAACTCCGGGCCACGGTGGTCGATGGTCGGATGGTCGATCGCCCGCAGGACCCGATCGGGCACGTTGGTCGGGCCCGGAATCTGCAGGAAATGCCGACCGGCCGGATGGGAATTGAGTGCGAGCATGACCTCTCCTTTTTGCATACAATATGCGAAATGGAGGGGCGAAGCAAACGCCCGACTCACAATCATGCAGACAGAATCTCTGACCGCTGCGCGCGTCGGTTCGCGCGCCAAGACGCCGGTTCGTCGCGCCAGGGCGGTTGCCGCAGGCGCGTCCGGCGCCATGGCCAGCACTCCCGAGGCGTCGGTCGCAATGCCCATCGACCTTG
This sequence comes from uncultured Burkholderiales bacterium, assembly GCA_903831925.1. GTDB lineage: Bacteria > Pseudomonadota > Gammaproteobacteria > Burkholderiales > Burkholderiaceae_E > UBA4615. The sequence continues at coordinate 6,588 of CAIKZV010000258.1, read as the reverse complement.
GCGCGGTCGAGCGCCGTGTGCTGCATGAGGCAGTCGCCGATCGGCTGCGCGAACTGATCATCGAGGGCGTGCTTGCACCGGGGGCGCACCTGAACGAACGCATCCTGTGCGAGCAGTTGCAGGTCTCGCGCACACCGCTGCGTGAGGCGTTTCGAACGCTTGCCGGGGAGGGCGTGATCGAGCTGATGCCCAACCGCGGCGCGGTGGTTGCGACGCTGTCGCGCGACGACCTCGAGCATGCCTTCGAACTGATGGCCGCGCTGGAAGGTCTGGCGGGGGAGTTGGCCGCCAAGCGCGCAACCCCGGTCGAGGTCAGGCGGATCCGCAGTCTGCAGGCCGAGATGACGGTGGCTCATTCGCGGCGCGACCTGCCTGCCTATTACCGCATCAATCGGGCGATTCATGCCCTCATCGTGGGTCTGGCCGGTAATCCGATGCTCACCGATTCTCACGCCCGCTTGAATGCAAAGCTGCAGGCAGTGCGGTTCCGCTCGAATCTCAATCGCGAAAAATGGGATGCCGCGCTCGCCGAACATGGCGCCATGGTCAAGGCACTGGCCGCGCGTGACGGGCCCCGACTTGCGGCGCTGCTGCGCACCCATCTGGCCGGCAAACGGGCGACCGTGCTGGCGCAACTCAATGACGCAGAGGCCGACATCGACCGATCATCGCGCCGTGCCGGCGTCCAGGAGCATCGCCCATGAGTCAGAACGCTTCCGTGGCGCCCGGCCGTCGCGTGTTCTTGTCGCCGCAACTGGCGCGCTCCGACCTGTCTGCACGCCTGTCGCGCGAGATGCGCGGCGATGTGCTCTTCGATGCCGCCTCGCGCGGCCGCTATTCGACCGACGCTTCGATCTATCAGATCCAGCCGCTGGGTGTGGCCGTGCCCCAGACCGAGGCCGACCTGGCGATTGCGCTGGATGTGGCACGCGACCTCAAAGTGCCGGTGCTGGCGCGCGGTGGCGGTACGTCGCAATGCGGTCAGACTGTCGGGGCTGCGCTGGTGATCGACCATTCGAAGCACCTTGATCAGCTGGTGTCTTTCGATGCCGAGGCCGCCCGGCGCGATCCCGACAATGCCACCGCAACGGTTCAGCCAGGCATGGTGCTCGATCGGCTCAATGCCTTTCTCAAGCCGCACGGCCTGTGGTTTCCGGTTGATGTCTCGACCTCGGCCCAGGCCACCCTCGGTGGCATGGCGGGCAACAATTCGTGCGGATCGCGCTCGATTGCCTACGGCAACATGGTCCATAACGTCGCCGGCATCGACGCCATTCTGGACGACGGCACGCAGGGCTACTGGGGCACCTTCACCCGCGGCGACGGTTCGGCCGGCGAGATGAGCCTGGCCAACCAGCGTATCCGCGACATCGTGAGCGGACTGCACGCCATTGCCGACCGCGAGCGCGACGAGATTCGCCGCGTCTGGCCGACGGTCATGCGCCGCGTCGGCGGCTACAACCTTGATATCTTCGAGCCGCGCTCGCAGCGGCCCTATACCGCCGACGGCGGTCTGAACCTTGCGCATCTTCTGGTCGGCTCCGAAGGCACGCTGGCCTGGACCCGGCGCATCACGCTCAAGCTGTCGCGCCTGCCGGCCTCGCGGGTGCTCGGCGTGGTGTCGTTTCCGACCTTCCACCAGTCGATGGTGCTCACGCGGCATATCGTCGAGCTGGGTCCGGTAGCGGTCGAACTGGTCGACCGCACCATGATCGATCTGTCGCGCGCCAATCCGGCGTTTCGGCCGGTAATTGACTCGGCGCTGGTGGGCGAACCTCAGGCGGTGCTGCTGGTCGAGTTCGCCGGCGACTCGCCCGATCAGCAGCGTCAGCAGCTCGCCCGCCTGGTGCAGCTGATGGCCGATCTCGGATTGCCTGGCGTCGTCAGGGAGCTGACCGACGAGCCGCGCCAGAAGGCGCTCTGGGAGGTTCGCAAGGCGGGTCTGAACATCATGATGTCGATGAAGGGCGACGGCAAACCGGTGTCCTTCATCGAGGATTGCGCCGTGCCCCTCGAGCATCTGGCCGACTACACCGCGCGGCTCACCGAGGTCTTCGAGCGTCACGGCACGCAGGGCACCTGGTATGCCCACGCCTCGGTCGGCACCCTCCATGTCCGACCGATTCTCGATATGCGAGCGGTCGGACCCGAGGGCGGCGCCGCAAAGATGCGCGCGATCGCGCAAGAGGCTGCAGCGCTGGTGCGCCACTACAAGGGCGCCTTTTCGGGAGAGCACGGCGACGGGCTGGTGCGCAGCGAGTGGGTCGCCTGGCAATTCGGAGACCGTCTGAACCGCGCATTCGGCGACATCAAGCGCCTGTTTGATCCGGACAATCGGATGAACCCGGGCAAGATCGTCAACCCGAGTCGCATGGACGATGCCAGTCTCTTTCGCTTTGCCCCCGGCTATACGGTGCAGCCGATCGCAACCGGGCTCGACTGGTCTGACTGGAACCGCAGCAGCGATCCGTCATCAGCGGGCGCCCGACGCGAGGGATTCACGCTGGCAGGCAACGGCGTGGCGCTCTCGATGCCGGGCACCGGTGGCGATCCGGCGCAGGGCTTCGGTAAAGCGATCGAGATGTGCAACAACAACGGGCACTGTCGCAAGTTTGATGCCGGCACCATGTGTCCGTCCTACCGCGTCACCCGCGACGAACAGCACCTGACCCGAGGCCGCGCCAATACGCTGCGGCTGGCGGTCACCGGGCAATTGGGCGCCGAGGGTCTGGCCTCACCGGCGGTTCGCGAAGCCATGGACCTGTGCGTGCAGTGCAAGGGCTGTCGACGCGAGTGTCCGACCGGTGTCGACATGGCACGCATGAAGACCGAGTTTCTGCATCACTGGCAGGCGCGTCACGGGCTATCGCTCAAGGATCGCCTGATTGCCAGCCTGCCGCACTGGGCGCCCTGGGCGTCCCGGCTGTCACCACTGTCCAACCTGCGCGATGTCGTGCCGGGATTGCGTGCACTTTCCGAACGGTGGCTTGGTCTGAGTGCGCGCCGAACACTGCCGCGATGGCGCCGCGACAATTTCATGCGGACGCTGACGCCCGCTGCAGCGGCCCCGGCCGCGCAGCCCGAAGTGGTGTTGTGGGTCGATACCTTCGATGAATACCTCGAGCCCGACAATGCGCGAGCGGCGCTCAAGATCCTGCGTGCTGCGGGTTATCGAGTGCATGTTGCCGGCGCACCCGGTTCACAGATTGCGCAAGGCGAGCGGCCACTGTGCTGCGGCAGGACCTTCCTTGCCGCCGGCCGGATCGAGCAGGCGCGCCAGGAAGCACTGCGAACCCTCAGGGCGTTGCTGCCCTTTGCCGAGCGTGATGTGCCGATCGTGGGGCTGGAGCCCTCCTGCCTGCTGACCCTGCGCGATGAATTTCTGGCCTTGCGGCTCGATGAGGCGATCGGTGTTGAGGGCGCCGCAAAGTGCCTCGCTTCAAAGGCGATGCTGCTAGAAGAATTCCTTGCGGCCGAGCATGCCGCCGGGCGCCTTGCGCTTGCGCTCAAACCGATCGCTCAAACGCGCGCGCTGGTTCATGGTCATTGTCACCAGAAGGCCTTTGACGCGTTTTCAGCCACGCTCACCGTACTTCGGCTCATCCCCGGCCTGCAGGTCGAGGCGATCGAGTCGGGTTGCTGCGGCATGGCCGGCAGTTTCGGTTACGACGCTACGCATTTCGAGACCTCGATGAAGATGGCCGAGTTGTCTCTGTTGCCTGCGGTGCGCGCCGCCGATGCGCAAACCCTGATCGTGGCCGACGGCACCAGTTGCCGCCATCAGATTGCCGACGGCGCGTCTCGCAAGGCGATGCATGTGGCCCAGGTGCTGGCCCTCGCAATCGAGTGATTCGAGCGGGTCAGCCGATGTTGCGCGGATGAGAATGCGAGCGCGTGCGGATCAGCGCATCTCGCAGCGCTTCCTGCTTGAAGGGCTTGGCAACGAAGTCGTCCATGCCGGCTGCCATGCAAAGCTGGCGGTCCTGTTCGAAGGCATTGGCTGTCAGGGCGATGATCCAGGGCTGCGGCACGGTACTGGGCAGCGCCCGGATGGAACGGGTGGCGTCCAGCCCGTCGAGCTCCGGCATCTGGACATCCATCAGCACAACATCGAACTCGCGAACACTGACCGCCTGTAGCGCTTCGTAGCCATTGCGCGCCAATTCGGCCTTGATGCCAAACTTTGCCAGGATCGCGAGCGCCAGGGTCTGATTGACCGCGTTGTCCTCGGCAAGCAGCACCCGAAGTTGCGAGACCGGCACATCGATTTCGCCAAAACGAGGGTCGCTTCCATCGACGTTGCTGTTGGTGCTGTCGAGTTGCATCGAAAAGCCGAATCGGCTCCCAGCGCCGAGCTGGTTTTCAAGCGTGATCTTGCCGTTCATGATGCGAGCCAGGCGAGACGAGATGGCCAGCCCGAGGCCAGTGCCGCCGCCGGGGACGGCCGCCGCCTGCGTGAAAGCTTCGAATACCCGCGACTGCTGCTCGACCGACATGCCGATGCCGGTGTCCGAGACGCTGCCATGCAGACGCTCGTGGCCGCTTGCAGTCCGCTCGGAAAATAGCTCGAACCTCACCTCGCCGCGTTCGGTAAATTTGATCGCATTGGAAAGCAGGTTGAGCCAGATCTGCTGCAGGCGGGTCGGATCACCGAACAGACGCTCGGGCAGTTGGCCGGTCCACAGCAGCAGTGCGATGCCCTTGCGGTCGGTCTGGGGCCGCATCAGGGCGACGACTTCCTGCGCAACGAGCAGCGGCGAAAAGGGCCGTCTGTCGATCTCGAGGCGCCCCGCCTCGATCTTCGAGAAGTCCAGCACGTCGTTCAGAATCGACAGCAAGCTATCCGACGACTGCGACAGCGTCTCGAGCAGGCTGCGCTGTTCGCTGTCAAGGCGAGTGCCGCGCAACAGCTCGATCATGCCGATCACGCCGTTGAGTGGCGTGCGGATTTCATGGCTCATCGTCGCCAGAAATTCGCTCTTCGAGCGGTTGCCCGAGGCTGACTTGGCCAGCGCCTCTTCTGCCCGGATCCGCGCATTCTGCTCGGCCTCCAGGCGACGGGTCAGCTCAGCAAATCGATCATTGCCGCCCGATGAAGGCGACAAAGACGGAATTGACGTGCTTGGTTCGATGGTGGGCAACGACTTGCTCCGTAAAAAGCAGTACGGAAAGATTAGTAAGGATGTTAATCGATGCCGAGGTGATTTCGATGGTCCTGGTCGTCCGGTCGGTCGACTGCGCTCAGCCATCCGTCGGACACGCCAGGGGATCTGTCTGGCGACTGCCGTGATGCGGGCGTCGATGCGTCCGGTGTCCGGATTGTCTTCTTTGGTCCGGAACCGACACCTGGTTGCCGTTCATCGGATGGGCTGGCTCGCTGATGAGGGTGCGCCAGCGTGATTCTCGCGACGCAATTAGGCTCTCCTTTCGAGACGGCCGTATTGGTCGGTTGCAATGTCCACGGGATTGATTTGACGTTCATTTTCGACTTCAAAACTGATTATCAAGATGAATACGGTCCGCGATTTCGCTGAGATAGTGAACGGAGGCCCCAGAGGGGGTGAGCCGCGTTCGGGGACTCGCACGGCCTTGCTCGGTGAGTGCCGTGGCCTGATCCAGGGTCGACTGAATGATGTGGTCGCGCAGGCGCTGTCGCGCATCAGCGAGGACCTCACGTCCGAGGCATTGCGTGCCAAGCGGTATGACCACAAGCTTGCGCTGCTCGAGGCCGTCATGCTGGTTCGCGAAAACCGTATCGAGCTCGAAGAGCGATTTCGCGACAGTTTCGGGTCGGTGTACGAGCGCCTGCTGAATCCCAATACTGAAAATTGGCCTGCCCCGGCGGCGGTGAGTCTCGACGATCTGTCGCTCGTGTCGGAGGATCAGGTCGCTGATCAGATTCAGATCGATCGCCTCATCATGAAGGCTCGTGCCGCCCTCGATCCCCAACAGACGCTGGGCGTGCGGGCCCGTCTGGGTGCGATGGTTGAAAAGGACTGGTTTGATGAGTCCAGGCACCCAGTGGCGCCGGAGGCCATCTTCGAGGCCTTGCGGATGACGCTGCAGGATGTCTCGACGCGGCCGGAAATCCAGTCGGCGCTGATGGATGCCTTCGAGCCCTACTTTTCGAATAGCCTCAACGGTATCTACCGGGCAGTCAACGATCTGCTGAAGACGAACCATATCCTTCCGCAGATCAAACCGAACTTCGTCTCCGATGGACCGACAAACCGCGGCGCGTCTGCGCCGCCTGCCGAGGGGGCGCACAAGCCTCCTGTTGCCGAGGCAGCCGATGCCTCGGCCGGTGCGGCAGGCATTGATCCGTCCTGGACGGCGGCATCGATCGACAGACTGCAAAAAGCGCTGAATTCAGCTTATTCAGGACAGTCGGCCGGCATCACCCAGATGGCTCAGATTCTGGCGAATCCGGCGATGTTGGCAACCGATCGCTTGCCCATGCAGCCGGTCTGGGCGCCCCTGGTCGATTCTTTGACGGCGCTGCAGCAAGGCAATGCCGACCAGCCCAACGAGATTACGTTCCCTGCGCTGACGCAGCAGGTCCGGGATCAGGGCGCGCCGATCGACCTG
>CAIKZV010000257.1 GCA_903831925.1 uncultured Burkholderiales bacterium | reverse complement strand
TAGGTCGATCGTGCCAGTTTGGCGTCTGTGGCCCAGTGGGGTAGCAGGCCGAAAATGCCCGGTACCGTTTCACGGTTGGGCACTGCAAGGTCTCCCACATCGGCGTGCGGATGTCTGCGGATAAATGCCCCTAGATAGCCAGGCCATAGGTCATGCTTGCCGCCGTCGAGGAGGGCAGTCGCTTTGAAATGCTCGGCGATAGCCAGCGGGTCGATGGCCCCTTCGTAGTGGGCGCACATGGGCTATCTGGGGCGAGAATTAAGTTTGAAAGAGCTGATTGGCGATGTCATAGAAAGTTTTTACTGAAAAAGCCAGCCGCCCATATCCTGTGATCGTTGTCAGTTTAGCCAAAGTCGATCTGACCGGCATTTACCAATCGGTTAGCTCCTGTCCAGAACGCCGTGATCGCCGAGAACAAGGACTTGGCTGCCTACGGCATCCTCGGGACCACTGGCATACCACCCGGGTATTGCCATCTGCACCTGACCTTTATTACTATAAGGGTGTGCGTTTTTATTTCAGATGGAACGGTGCTTCTGCTGGACATATCGCTATACAAGACCTGATCCCAGCGGAGCAGCAGGCGCACGGCGGGGGACATTCGCGGGGCTGCCCACCCCAGTCTCACCGGCTCGCCCACACCTGCAGCCTTGTCTCCAGACTACAACCCGGCATGACCCCGCGCGCCTCAAGAAGTGCAGTGCCGGATGAAGTCCTGCGCCGCCCGGCCCAGCCGCTTGTCGCGCCCCACCACAATCGCCAGACGTCGGCGCGCCACCGGCAACCGGGTCAGAACCTCGACCAGGCCGCCCTGCTCCAACGCGCCGGCCACCGTGTGGCGTGACAGGCAGGCCAGCCCCGCACCGGCCATCGCGAGTTGCTTGATGGCTTCTGTGCTGTCGAGTTCGAACTCCACGTTCAAGGTGCCCAGATGGTCCAGCAGCCAGCTATCGGTCGCCTGGCGCGTGCCTGAGCCGATTTCCCGCAGGATCCAGGTCGCCGAACTAAGCTGACGCGCGGTCGTCGTGCGCCCGGCCAGGGCATGGGTCGGGGACGCCACGATCACTAGTTCGTCGCTCATCCAGGATTGCACGCGCAGGTCAGCATGGGTTTGGGATCCCTCGATGAAGCCCACATCGGCGTCGTGCCCGACCACGCTGGCGATCACCTCCGAGGTGTTGCCGATCTGCATGCGCACGCGGCTGTTGGGGTGCGCCTGCTTCCACTGCGCTAGCAGCGCCGGCAATAGGTACTCGCCGATGGTCAGGCTGGCCGCCAGGCGCAGCGGTGCGGCATGTTCGGCATCGAACAGCGTCTCCAGCTCCACCGCCTGGTCCAGCATCGCCATGGCCACTGGCAGCAGGGCGCGGCCGTTTTCGTTCAACATCAGCCGGCGGCCCAGGCGGTCGAACAGCAACACGCCGAGCACGGCCTCGAGTTCGGCCAGCGCCGAACTGGCGGCCGACTGCGATCGCGCTACGCGCTCGGCTGCAGCGCGCGTCGAACCAGAGCGAGCAGTCGCGACAAACACCTCCAGCAGGCGCAGGTTCAGGCGCAGCCGAGGGTCGTTGTGCTGACTTGATTTTTGAATCACATTGATCTGTATTATCCGTCTTTGCGCTTTAGCTGAGGTGTAGCATTTGGTTTTGACTTGGATCGGGCCGCAGTGTTTCACTAGGTGGCCCGTGCGGCTTCAAATGCGCCAGGTCAAGGCCTCGCGCGCGCAGGCGCTTTCATTCCTGGGAGGTTCGATGTCCTTGGTTGACCCGCATGGCGGCGCAGGTCTGCGGCCGCTGTTAATCGAAGATTCTGCGCTCGAGAGTGCGCGCGCCCGTGCTGCCACACTGCCTTCCTTGCGCGTCAGTTCGCGCGAGAAGGGCGACATCATCATGATGGGGATCGGAGGCTTCACGCCGCTTTCCGGCTTCATGGGGCACGCCGATTGGCGCGACGTGTGCGACGACATGAGGCTGGCCAACGGCCTGTTCTGGCCGATTCCGATCACGCTCTCTGCCGACACCGTAGAAGCCGACTCGCTGGTCGCCGGCAGCGAGATCACCCTTTGCGACGCGGAAGACGGCATGCCGCTGGCGATCATGCGCGTCGACGAGAAGTACC
>CAIKZV010000256.1 GCA_903831925.1 uncultured Burkholderiales bacterium | reverse complement strand
GCGACCACGCCGTTCTGGCGGAGGTTCACTGGTCCGTACTGGTTCTGGACGAAGCGCAGCTGCTGAAGAACCCGGATGCCGAGACCACGCAGCGGATTGACGGACTGAAGGCCGACTGGCGTCTGGCCCTCTCCGGCACGCCGGTGCAAAACAACCTGACGGAGGTTTGGTCGCTGTTTCATCTCATCAACAAGGGGTTGCTGGGTGAAAGAAAGGCTTTCCAGTCCTTCTATCGCACGCCGATCGAGAAGAAGGGCGATGCGCAGCGCGGCGCGCTCCTGGCGCGGCGCGTGCGGCCCTTCATCCTGCGCCGCACCAAGGCCGAGGTGGCGCGTGATCTGCCGCCAAAAACCGAGATCACCGAAACGGTCGAACTGGAAGGGGCGCAGCGCGACCTTTACGAGACCATCCGGCTGGCCATGCAAAAGAAGGTGCGCGATGCGCTCGCCCGGCAAGGCCTCGCCAGAAGCCACATCATCGTGCTCGATGCGCTGCTCAAGCTGAGGCAGGCGGCGCTGGATCCGCGTCTGGTCAAAGGCCAGGAAGCCAAGGCCAGCGCTGGTTCGGCCAAGCTGCGGCGCCTGATGGAACTGCTCACGGTCCTGGCTGAGGAGCAGCGCCGCGTCGTGGTCTTCTCGCAATTCACCTCGATGCTTGATCTGATCGAGGAGCAACTCGATGCTGGCGCCATCGGCTTTGTTCGCCTCGATGGGCGCAGCCGCGACCGGACCGAACTGACGCGGCAATTTCAGGACGGTGACGCCCCGGTTTTTCTGGTCAGCCTGAAAGCCGGCGGCGTGGGCCTGAACCTGACCGCGGCGGACACGGTCATCCTGTTCGATCCCTGGTGGAACCCGGCGGTCGAGGACCAGGCCATCGACCGGGTCCATCGCATCGGGCAAGGCAAGCCCGTGTTCGTGCACCGGCTGGTGGCGACGGGAACGGTAGAGGAAAAGATGGATGCCCTAAAGGCGAAGAAACGCCAGATCGCCGCCTCGCTCTTCGATGCCGACGGCCAGATCACGGGCGCGCTCACCGAAGCGGACCTTGAGGAACTGCTGGGGTGAGAGCCGCCGGAACCCGGGTCTGCGAACCGGCACCCTCGATGCGATTCGATACCGGTCAGACCAACCGGGTCGGTCTTGATCGGTTGGCACGTGCGAGCTTGCCGGCGGGCCATCGGACAAGCAATGGCGTTTTTTCATTCGACACTTTCGTGATCACGCAGGGATCTGGGCGCGACCTAATCCTGGATTTCGGCGCGACGAGCGCCAATCAGGATTGCCTGCATGTCTCCACCAGCGTCTTCGCCGCCATGCAGGCCTCATTGCCGGCGCGCCGCAGGCCGGCGCGGACGTCATCGTCACCGCCGCGCCCAATGACGCGTTGACCTTAAAAAAATCACTCTTGGCCAATTTCCAATTCACCGTACCTTGTTCTGAATTGTCTTCCGTATCGAGATCGTAGGTCATGTCTTTCGACAACATCGAGATCGAATAATGAACCAGGTGCTTGCCCGGTGAAATCGTATCTACAGTGATG
>CAIKZV010000255.1 GCA_903831925.1 uncultured Burkholderiales bacterium | reverse complement strand
TGCCGGGCAACTGGATTTCCGCCGGATCCTCGGCGGTGGAGATATTGATGTCGCCCTGGTTCAGCCGGTTCAGGAAGGTGTACAGCGACACCGTCTTGCCGCTGCCGGTCGGTCCGGTGACGAGCACCATGCCGTAGGGCCGCTGGATGATCGCCAGCAGCCGCTCCTTCTCGATCTTCTCGTAGCCCAGCGCCTCGATGCCGACCTTGGCCGAGGACGGATCGAGAACCCGGATCACGATCTTCTCGCCGAACAGCGTGGGCAGCGTGGAGACTCGGAAGTCGATCGCCTTGGCACCGAACTTCATCCTCATGCGGCCATCTTGGGGCACGCGCTTTTCCGAAATGTCGAGCCGGCTGATGACCTTGATCCGGGACGCAAGCTTCTCCTTGATCGCGATCGGCGGCTGCGTGATCTCGCGCAACTCGCCGTCGACCCGGAATCGCACCCGGTAGCTGTACTCGTAAGGTTCAAAGTGCAGGTCGGAAGCGCGCATGTTGATCGCGTCGATCAGCATCTTCTGCAGGAAGCGCACGACTGGCGCGTCTTCGACCTCGGCAATCAGTTCGGCGGCCTCCGAGGCACCTGCCTCCTCAGTCACGTCGAATTCGAAGTCTTCCGCGGTCAGCGCATCCAACGTCTCGTTGGCTGAATGACCCCTCACCTCGATGATTCTTGCGAGTTTGTCGTACTCGACGATCACCCACTCGGGCGAAAGCTGGGTGGCGAACTTGATGCGCTCCACCGCTTCCTGGTCGGTCGGGTCGGCACCGCCGATGAACAGGCGGTTGCCTCTTCGACCCAGCATGACAAGCTGGTATTGAAGGCTCAGTTTGGCATCAACCAAGCCTTTGGGCAGTTGATTTTGATCGATCGCCGAAAGGTCCAGCAGCGGCAATGCCAACGACAGCGACAGCTGATGCGCCAGATCGAAAGCCGAGACAGCGCCAGATGCAATCACCGCCCCGATGAAGCTGATCTTCCGGTCGCGAGCCGACTTGGCCAAGTCTTGGGCTGCCTTGCTGCTGAGCTTGCCGGCGTGTACCAAGACCCTCGCAACGCCTGAGAGGGATGATGGCGGGATGTCGACCGAGGTTTCCAAGGCGGGGCAGTGTTCTCGCGGCTTGCTGATCTCAGCATCATCGCCGGTCGAGTCGTTGCTGTAACCCCAAGATCGATGGCAATCGCGGCCTTGTTGCTCGGCCACCCTGCGCAAGGTCTGAAATTCGTGGTTTGGTCCGCAGGCGGGAAGGCCGCCTGACGCGAAATGCTGGTCGGGGTGAGAGGATTCGAACCTCCGGCCTCTACGTCCCGAACGTAGCGCTCTACCAGGCTAAGCTACACCCCGATTGGCCTTATTTCGCCGTCGCTGGCGTGGCCCGAAGCTCTCTCTGTTTAGAAATTTCTCTCTACCGAGCGAGCCGATAATTCTAGCAGAGCCTTTCGCGCGTTCGTGTCGGGCAATGAAGATAGCGCCTCGCAGGCCTTGTCGGCTTCGGCCCGGGCGGCCTCGCGGGTGGCCTGCAGCGCGCCAGTGCGGCGCACGATGGCCAGGATGTCCTCTAGATTAGCGGTGTGCCCATGCTCGATGGCGTGTCGCATCAGTTGCCGCTCATCGTCGTGGCATCTGGCCATG
>CAIKZV010000254.1 GCA_903831925.1 uncultured Burkholderiales bacterium | reverse complement strand
GGTGGGCTGGACCGACGACCTCGCCGTCCTGGCGCTTGGCATTCCCTTCCTGACCCGTCGCCTGCCGCCTGGTGTCAGTGCTCGAGTATTCGATCAGGCCGATCGGCTGATCTCGCGCCTGAGCCCGCGGCGCGCCTGAAGGTCCCCGGCGCGCCTGGACGTCCCAGGCTGCGCCGGACAGACTTACTTCGCCGGATTGGGCATCTGCTCGTGAATCGCGTCGATCGCCTTGACCAGATCGTCTGACAACTGAACCGACCAGGCGTCGATCTGCTCACGAAGCTGCTCGACGCTGGTCGCGCCCAGGATGGTTGAGGCGACATATGGACTGCGATAGCAAAAGGCGAGCGCCAGCTGGGTGAGCGTCAGGCCGGCGTCCTTGGCCAGGGCTTCGTACTTGAGCACCGCCGGTTCGATCTGCGGGCGGGCATAGCGCGGCCACAGCGGGCCGAACTTGATCAGCCGGGCATCGGCGGGCTTGCCGCCGCGCAGGTATTTGCCGGTCAGATGACCGAAGGCCAGCGCGCTGTAGACCAGCAGACCGACGTCTTCGCGATGGCAGGCCTCGGCCACGCCCGCGTCGAATTCCCGTGACATCAGGTTGTAGACGTTCTGGATGCTGGCGATGCGGGGCAGCGAATAGTGTTCGGCGATTTTGGTCCATTCGCACACGCCCCAGGCCGTCTCGTTGGACACGCCCACCGCCCGCACCTTGCCGTCCTTGACCAGCTGCGCCAGGCCTTCGAGGGTCTCGCGGATCGAGGCGCACTCGCGGTCTTTGCTCGGGTCGAAGCGCCCGGCACCGAAGATCGGCACATTGCGGGTCGGCCAGTGGATCTGATAGAGGTCGAGATAGTCGGTGCGCAGCCGCTTGAGGCTGGCCTCGCAGGCGAGCAGCACGTCGCGCTTTGACAGCGGCTCAACGCCTTCGCGATCACCGGTGCGGATCCAGTTCATCCCGCGCCCGGGCCCCGACACTTTGGAGGCCAGGGTCACACGGTCGCGTTTGCCCTTGACCAGCCATTCTCCGACGATCTTTTCGGTGGCACCAAAGGTCTCGGCCCGGATCGGCATCGAGTACATCTCGGCGGTATCGACAAAGTCGACGCCGCGCTCGAGTGCGTAGTCGAGTTGCGCATGCGACTGCGCGGTGTCGTTTTGCTGCCCGAACGTCATCGTGCCAAGGCAGATGCCGGGAACCTTCAGGCCTGAGCGGCCAAGCTGTATGCGATCGATCATCCGGCAGATTCTACGCGCCGCTGTCTTGCCGGGATTCCGAAAGCCGGTGGTGGCTCGGTTGGGTCTCGGTTAGGTCTCGGTTAGGTCTAGAAACGAAGCGCGCCGGCATAGCCGGTGAGTTCGAGATAGCCGCGCCCGATGCGCCGGCCCGACACGCTGGCGGTGACCGCGCCTTCCCAGTAGGTGATGCCGGTGCTGCCGCGCGCGTCGAGTTCCTGGTCATCGAAGAGCGGCTCGAGCTCGATCACCAGATCATCGACGCGGATGCGCTGTGAGACCGGCCACAGCGCGCCGCTGCGCACCGAGCGCCAGCTGCGCAGCGTCTCGAAGACCGGCGACAGCCCCGATCGCACCGGCCCGGTCGCGCCGCGCCGCAGTGTGGCATCGCGCCAGGTCGGCTTGCCGTCGGTGCCGCGGATCTGAAAGGCCATCAGTGCGCCGCCGTCGTCCAGATTGATGCCGATCCAGTCCCAGCCGCTCGACTGAGCGCCGAGGTAGTCGCTCGACCACTCATGGTCGAACCAGGCCCGTCCGCGCACCGCGCTGGCGGTTGCCGGTCCGGATGCTGATCGGCGGGTCCGGATCGAGCCGCTCACCGCCATCTGCGGCCGGCTGTAGTAGTGGCTCGCCTGCGATCGGTCAGGCCCCTTGCGTGAATAACCCGCCTGGCCCTGCAACAGCGGCGGGGCGTCGGGAGCAAGCTCGAGCGTGAAGTCGAAGTCGCCGCTGCTGGCCTGGGCCCGATAGCGATCGGTAGCCGGATCGCGCGAGAGCGACCAGGCATCGGGTCCGGTACCGATGATCGCCCGGGTGTCGCCTGCGGCGGTGCTGGCCAGGCCGAATCCCGCACGGGCGGCGCGCTGGGCATGGAGCAGCCGGCCGCGTTCGGGCAGCGCGAGCGCGGCATGGGCGAGCACCAGCTGGGTTGGCGCAAAGCGGCTCGGGTTGGCATCGGGATGCGCGGTGCGGCTGCGAAAAAAGGTGATCTGAAAGCCTGCATCGGCGGCGCCCTTGCGCTCGAGCCAGCCGGTGATGTACCACCACTCGGTGCGAAATCCGGGGTGTGCGCCGTGGTCCTGCGGGAATCGAAGCACCGTGCCCGATTCGACGATGTCCCAGGTCGGCGCGGCCGGTGATGGCGAGGAGGCCGAGGAGGGCGGCGCGACCGCCGCGCGACCGGTTGCCGGGGCAGATGGGGCGGCAATCGCTGCCCACGGGCAGGCGGTGGCCATCGCGCTCAAGGCCGGCATTGAGCCGCCCGCGCCGGCGGGGCCGGCCAGGCCGGGCGCAGACAGCCTGAGGGCGAGTGCTTTGAGCAGGTGACGACGGGTGGGCATCATGGCCAGCAATCACCAGTCCTGGCGGACCGCGGCCAGCGGCCCGGCGCCCAGCGCACTGCGGGTTGCCAGCAGCGAGGCAATCAGCGCCGCGCCGATCAGCGCGGCAGCGCTCAGGGCCAGCACACCGATCGGCCAGTGAACCTGCATCGTCCAGTGAAACGACTGCGGATTGACCTTCTTGATCAGGACCAGCCCGATCGCCGCGCCGATCAGGCCGCCCCAGGCGACGGCCACGCTCACACCCAGCGTGGCTTCGATCGCCAGTTGCGCGACGATCTGGCGCCGTTGCACGCCGACATGGCGCAGCATGCCGAACTCGCGGGCCCGCGCCAGGGCTTCGCCGGCGCAGGCTGCGGCCACGCCGAAAAGACCCACCAGGATCGCGATCGCCTCGAGCGCGTAGGTGACCGCGAAGCTGCGATCGAAGATTCGCAGTGACAGGGCTCTGATGTCGGCCGCGCTGCGCCAGTCGAGCGCGGCCAGCGCTGGCGTTGCCCGCGCGAGTCCGGCGATCACGGTGTCTGGGCTGGCGCCCTGCGCCAGCCACAGGGCGACGTCGCTCGCGCCGGTTTCGCCGGTCAGGCGCTGCCAGTCGGCGGCGCCAATCGCCAGCGCGCCGTGCTGGCGGGCATAGTCGCGCCAGACTCCGGCGACGAAAAAGCGCGGTGGCTGGTCGGCTGGCGGCGCCCGAGCACCGATCGGCAATTCGATGCGCTCGCCCGGTCGCAGGCGGTAGAGATCGAGCATCGGTTCGGAGACCCAGATCGCGATTGCATCGTTCGGCACCGGCAGCGACTCGCCGGTCATCGGCAATTGCTGCTGCGGATGGCGCGGGTCGAGATCGCGCACCAGCAGTGCCACGCTCGGGCGCTGCGGCGCGAGGCTGAGCTCGACGGTGCGCAGGAAATCGGCCCGCACCACGCCGGGTGCTGCCGCGATCAGACGCTGCAGGGCCGGGTCGAGCGGCGCATCGCGTCCGGCCGACACCCGCGCATAGACATCGGCCGGCAGCACAGCGTCTAGCCATTCGGCCACCGAGGTCCGAAAGCTGCTCACCATGATCGCCATCGCCGAACTCAGGGCAAAGCTTGCCACCACACCGGCCAGACCGGCGGCAACCGTGCCCGGCGACTGCGCAATGCGGGTGGTGGCCAGCCAGGCTGCCGGCCAGCGCCACAGTTTGCCTGCGGCCAGGTTTGCCAGCAGTCGGCCGAGAGTGCGGGTGAGCAGCGGCACGCAGGCGATGCCGGCGATCAGCCACAGCGCGATGGCGATATAGGCGCCGATCGGCAGGCCGTTGATCGGCGGCAGCGCAACCAGCCCGGCGCCGGCTGCTGCAAGCGCGAGGGCCCAGCGCCCGCGCGCAAGTCCTGCCAGGGTGTCTTCCGCGCTGCCGCTGCGCAATGCACGGGCAGGCGCAGTTCGCGAGGCGGCCCAGGCCGGCACGAGCGAGCCCAGCACACCGACCGCCAGGCCGAGCAGGGCGAATCCGACCAGTGCCAGTGGCTCCAGCACCACGCGCGGTCGCGATCCGCTGAAGTAGCCGCCGCCCAGATCGCCGCCGACCGCCGCCAGCAGCAGGGCTGCCAGCCCGATGCCGCCGGCTGTGCCGAGCAGCGCACCGAGCGCGCCGAGGATGGCGCCCTGCGCCAGCACCGCGCCCAGCCGCGCACGCGAGGTGGCGCCGAGCACGCCCAGCAGCGCGAGTTCGCCCTGCTGGCGAACCACCGCCAGTGCCATCGTCGCAAACACCAGAAAGGCGCCGGTAAAGAGCGCCACCAGCGCCAGCACGCTGAGGTTGACCCGGTACGCCCGCGAGACATTCGACATCCGCTGCTCATCAGCCCCCGGCGTCGTCCAGACCGCGTCGGCCGGCAGCCGCGCCGTGACCGCCCGCTGCACCGTCTGCGGATCGGCGGCTTCGACCAGCCTGAGATCGATGCGCGACAGCCGCCCGAGCAAACCGAGCGGCGCAAAACGCCACTGCGCGGTGCCCAGGTCCATCACCGCCAGCCGCTGCCCGGGGGCCGCACCCGGCACCGTCCCGGCGACGCGCAATATCAGCTGTTCGAGCCCGACCCGCAGGCTGATCGGATCGCCGACCTTCAGGCCGAAGGCCTCGAGCGCCGGCTGCGACAGAAAGATCGCATCGGCCTCGAAGAGCGAGGCGGCGTCGCCTTGCGGCATCGGCATCAGCGCCGGGGTGACCGCGACTGCCGCAAACGGGTCGATGGCGATCAGACGCAGCGAACGCTGCTGCGGCAGCACCACCACGTCGGTTTCGATCACCGGGCTTAGCCCTGCAATCCCGTCGATCGGCGGATCGGCAAGCTGCGCAAGCAGCGCTTCATCGAAGCCCTCGCGGCGCGCGCGCACCTGTGCATGCGCCTCGCCGTTGATCGTGGCAATCGCCTGGCGAAACTCTTCGAGGGCCGAGGCGTTGACCAGATGAATTGCCAGTGCGAGCGCCACCCCGATGGCGACCGCCACGATCGACACCAGCGTGCGACCCGGTGCGGCTCGCCACTGGCCCAGCGCCAGCCAGAGCCACCAGCGCAGGGTCGCCAACGCGGCCGTCATTCGTCGTCGACCAGTCCGGCCGGGGTCAGGCGCAGGCGTCGCCCGGCGATGGCGGCGGCCT
>CAIKZV010000253.1 GCA_903831925.1 uncultured Burkholderiales bacterium | reverse complement strand
TATGTCCTGGAAGGCGGTCGACCGCTACTCGAAGGACTATTCCGAGATGCAGTCGAAGATGGGTGTGAAGTTCTACAAGACGCCCGACGCCATCCTGCAGAAGCAGCTGTCGATCTACGACGAGGTGGTCACCAAGAAGGCCGAAGACAACGTGCTCTTCAAGCAGATCATCGCGTCGCAGCGCTCGTTTGCCGAGCGCACCGTGCGCTGGGACATGGACACCAACGTCAACCGTCGCATGGCTTTCAACCACTATTTCGGCAAGAAAGCCTGATCGGCCGCAGCTGTTTGTGACGCGACACGGCCGGGTACTGCGCCCGGCCGTTTCATCTGACGCGGCAGGTGCACTGCGGCGCACTGCCTGGATTTTTCGATGACCATCCAATCTTTCCTTTTTGCGATCGACAGGATCAGCACGACCGTCGGCAAGGCTGCGGCCTGGCTGCTGATCGCGCTCACCGCGCTGGTGTGCGCCGAGGTGTTCCGGCGCTATGCACTCAACAGCCCGAGCCAGTGGGGTTTCGAGCTCAGCGTGATGATGTACGGCTCGCTCTTCATGCTGACCGGCGCCTACACCCTGGCCCAGGACGGCCATGTGCGGGGCGACTTTCTCTACGGCTCGATGCCGCCGCGCCGTCAGGCCGGCTTCGATCTGGTGCTGTACTTCCTGTTCTTCTTTCCGGGGATCGGCGCGCTGCTCTATGCCGGCTGGGATTACGCCGGCTCGAGCTGGGCGATCCGCGAGCACTCGAGCATCACCGCCGATGGCCCGCCGCTGTACTGGTTCAAGTCGGTCATTCCGCTGGCCGGCGCGCTGGTGCTGCTGCAGGGCGTGGCCGAAGTCGTACGTTGCGTGGTCTGTCTGAAGACCGGCAAGTGGCCCGAACGCCTGAATGACGTCGAGGAAATCGACGTGGTCAAGGATCAGCTCGAACAATCGACCTATGTCGACGACGAGGCCCGACGTGACGCCATCGAGAATGTCGCCGGCATCGACGAGGCGGCACATGGGCGCCTCGGTGGCGCTGCGGCCAACCAGTCGGGCGGGGGTGCGAAATGACCAGCGGCTATCTCGGTCTGACGATGCTCGGCCTGATCGTGGTCGCGATCATGATGGGTTTTCCCACGGCCTTCACGCTGATGGGTCTGGGCATGCTGTTCGGCTATGTGGCCTACTTCGATCCGACGCAGAGCATGGTGGCCAACCGGATCTTCGATCTGATGGTCCAGCGCACCTATGGCGGCATGACCAACGACACCCTGCTGTCGATTCCGCTCTTTGTGCTGATGGGCTATGTCATCGAGCGCGCGGCGCTGGTCGACAAGATGTTCCGCGCGGTGCAGCTGTCCTTCCGGCGTCTGCCGGCGTCGCTGGCGGTGGCCACGCTGCTGGTGTGCACCTTCTGGGGCATTGCCAGCGGCATCGTCGGTGCGGTGGTGGTGCTGATGGGCGTGATCGCAATGCGACCGATGCTCAAGGCCGGCTACGACACGCGGCTGGCCGCCGGTGTGATCACCGCCGGCGGCACGCTCGGCATTCTGATTCCGCCATCGGTGATGATCATCGTCTATGCGGCAGTCGCCGGGCAGTCGGTGGTCAAGCTCTATGCCGCGGCCATGGTGCCGGGCTTTTTCCTCGCCTTCCTTTACTTCGTCTATGTGGTGGGCTGGGCGATCATCGATCCCAAGGTGGCGCCCAAGCTGCCCGAAAACGAGCAGCGCATGGAGGTGCCCGACTGGCTGCAGCGTCTGACCGGCGCGTTTGGCGGCAATGCGCTCGGCGCGCTGGTGCGCAGCCTGTTCTCGCCCGGACGATTGCGGGCTGCCTATCCGCAGGGTGAGGCACCCGGCGTCGGCCGACTGCTGGGCAGTCTGGGTGTGGCGCTCGGGCCGATCCTGATCGCGGCGACGGTGTTCGGCGGGGCCTGGTGGTATGTGGTGATCCACAACGCGCCCGAGGCGGTGCAGGTGGAAGCGAGCTCGGCATCGCAGGGACTGTCCGAGCCGGCGTCGTCGACGTCCGGTTTGCAGCCCCCGCCGGCAAGCGGCGGCGTGCAGGAGCCGCCCGCGGCCACCGGATCTGCCTCATCCGCCGGGCTGCAGGAGCCGCCTTCATCTGCAGGATCCGGCGCATCAGCCGGCCTTCAGGAGCCGCCGAGCGAGGGTGCCGCTGCGCCGGCCACCACGGCTGCGCCGGTCGAGCAGGGCCTGTCGGCGCCGCCTGCGGTCGAAGAGCAGGCGGCACGCGAGGCGGTTCCCGAAGGCTTTTACAACTGGTTCTGGGGGCTTGCCGCCGCTACGCTGCTCGGGCTTGCGGTGTTTTACCGCAGCTTTACCGCCGAAAATCTCGAGGTCCAGCGACTGCTCTATTCATCGGTGATGCCGCTGGCGCTGCTGACCGGACTGGTCTTGGTGGTGATCCTGTTCGGCATCACCACCGCCACCGAGTCGGCCGGGG
>CAIKZV010000252.1 GCA_903831925.1 uncultured Burkholderiales bacterium | reverse complement strand
AGACCACCACTGGCCCGCTTGGGCAGGGGCTGGGAAATGCGGTCGGCATGGCGCTTGCCGAAATGATGCTGGCCTCGGAGTTCAATCGCGGCGGCATCGATATCGTCGACCACTTCACCTGGGCCTTCGCGGGTGACGGCTGTCTGATGGAAGGCATTTCGCACGAAGCCTGTTCGCTCGCCGGTGTCTGGGGTCTGTCCAAACTGGTTGTTTTCTATGACGACAATGCGATCTCGATCGACGGATCGGTCGATGCCTGGTTTCGCGACGACACCGTGCGCCGTTTCGAGGCCTATGGCTGGAATGTGATTGCCGGCATCGACGGCCACGATGTCGAGGCGCTCGATGCGGCCATCACCTTGGCCAGGCAATGGGGCCTCGACGGGCGCGCAACCGAAGGCGGCCGCCGGTTCGCACCAACACTTATCCAGTGCCGCACCGTGATCGGCCATGGCGCGCCGACCCGCGCCGGTACCGCCAAGAGTCATGGCGAGCCGCTGGGCGCAGACGAGATTGCCGGTGCCAAGCGCGCCATGGGATGGCCGCATGGCCCCTTCGAGGTGCCTGCCGATGTCTATGCGGCCTGGGACGCCACCGGGCGCGGTGCCCAGGTTCAGGCCGATTGGGATGAGCGCTTTCGCGTCTATGCCGAGCGGCATCCCTACAAGGCGGCAGAGTTCGAGCGTCGCATGCGCGGCGTGCTGCCGCCGACCTGGGAGGCCACCGTGTCGCGGGCGATCGCTGATGCGGTCGCGAAAGCCGAGACCATTGCAACCCGAAAAGCCTCGCAAAATGCGCTCAATCATTTCGGCCCGGCGCTGGCCGAACTGCTCGGTGGGTCGGCCGACCTGACCGGATCCAACCTGACCGACTGGAAGGGTGCCGGCCATTTCAGGAGTTTCGGCGGCCCCAATGGGCAGACCTTCGTGCCGGGGCGCCATCTGAACTTTGGCGTGCGCGAGTTCGGCATGAGCGCCATGCTCAACGGACTGGCGCTGCACGGCGGCTTCATTCCCTATGGCGGTACCTTCCTGACCTTCAGCGACTACAGCCGCAATGCGCTGCGCATGGCCGCGCTGATGCGACAGCGGGTGATCTTCGTCTTTACGCACGACTCGATCGGGCTTGGCGAAGATGGCCCGACGCATCAGTCAGTCGAGCATGCATCGTCGCTGCGGATCATGCCGGGCATGGATGTCTGGCGTCCGGGCGATCCGGTCGAGACCACAGTTGCCTGGGCGGCGGCGATCGAACGCGACGATGGTCCGACTTGCCTGCTCCTGTCGCGGCAATCGATGCCCTTCGTGACCCGCACCGACGGGCAGATCACCGACATCAGACGTGGCGCCTACATCCTGCGCGACGCGAAAAAAGCGCGCTGCGCCATCATTGCGACCGGCTCCGAACTCGGGCTGGCGATGGCCGCCTGCGAGCTGCTGGCGCGTGACGGAATCGCTGTGCGGGTCGTGTCGATGCCGTCGACGACGGTGTTCGATCGGCAGGATGTCACATACAAGCGCCAGGTGTTGCCGGAGACTCTTCCGCGAATCGCGGTCGAGGCTGGGGTCACCGATTTCTGGTGGAAATACCGCTGCGATGCCGTCGTCGGTCTCGATCAATACGGTGAGTCGGCGCCCGCCGCAGTGCTGCTGAAGCACTTTGGCCTGACTGCAGACAATGTGGCAGACACCGTGCGAGCTGTGCTGGCCAAACGTTTTTAACTCAGGAGAAACTCATGACTCTTCGTGTCGCCATCAATGGCTATGGCCGTATCGGCCGCAACGTTCTGCGTGCTCACTATGAAGGTGGAAAAAAGCACGATCTGCAGATCGTTGCGATCAACGATCTCGGCGATCCCAAGACCAATGCGCATCTGACCCAGTTCGACACGGCGCATGGCCGCTTCAGCGGCAGCGTGGCGGTCGAAGGCGATGCGATGGTCGTCAATGGCGACCGGATCCGCGTGCTCGCCAATCGTGATCCCGCGCAGTTGCCCTGGGGTGAGCTCGGTGTGGACGTCGTGCTCGAGTGCACCGGATTTTTCACTTCCAAGGAAAAGGCTTCGGCCCATCTCAAGGGCGGTGCCAAGAAGGTCGTGATCTCGGCGCCCGGCGGCAAGGATGTCGATGCCACGGTCGTCTTCGGTGTCAATCACGGCGTGCTCAAGGCGACGGATACCGTGATTTCCAATGCCTCATGCACCACCAATTGCCTCGCGCCGCTGGTCAAGCCGCTGCATGATGCGGTGGGTCTGGTCTCGGGGCTGATGACCACCGTCCATGCCTATACCAACGACCAGGTCCTGACCGACGTTTATCACGAAGACCTGCGGCGCGCGCGAGCCGCGGCGCACAACATGATCCCGACCAAGACCGGCGCGGCTGCCGCGGTCGGCCTGGTGCTGCCCGAGCTCGATGGACGCCTTGATGGCTACGCCATTCGGGTTCCGACAATCAATGTGTCGATCGTCGACCTGTCGTTCATCGCTGCACGCGACACGACGGTCGATGAAGTCAATGCGATCATGAAGACGGCCTCTGAAGGCGCCCTGAAAGGCATCCTCGGGTACAACACCGCGCCGCTCGTGTCGAGCGACTTCAACCATGACGCGCGGTCGTCGATTTTTGATGCCACGCTGACCAAAGTGGCCGGGCGGCTGGTCAAGGTGGCGAGCTGGTACGACAACGAATGGGGCTTCAGCAACCGGATGCTCGACACCACCGTCGCGCTGATGGCGGCACGCTGAGCGTGTGCGGGCAGGCCCGGCTCAGGCCGGGTCGGTAAGGTTGGCTGCGACCACGGCGACTTCGGCCGCCAGCAGCTCGATTTGTGTGTCGAGGCCAGACAGATCGTGGATCTTTGCCCGGGCTTCGATGGCGCTGGCGCGTGCTGAAGGGCCCGCCGCGCCGATGCTGGCAAGTGAGCCCTTGAGCGAGTGAGCCCAATGCCTGACCTGGGCGGTGTCGCTCTGAGAAAGCGCCTGCGCCAGCTTCTGAAGCTGGGTGACCGAAGACTGGGCAAACACCGGCGCCAGCATGGCGAGCAGGCTCGGATCGTCGCCGATGATGGCCCGGGCACGCGCCTTCGACTCTTCGGCCGTCGGGGGGTGTCCGTCGAAAGCCTGCGCGCTGAGCGCTGAGTTTCGAGAGTTATCGGATGGTTCGCTCATTCAGATTCTTGTCCTTGAAGCCGTTGCAGTTCCGAAACCGGCGGCTTACGGTGGTGTGCAATGATGCAACGATAAACGATCGCCGTTGCGAGGGCGTTCCAATCCTTCCCCCTTCTTCCTGATTGACTCAAGCCATGATGACTTTCAAGCGTCTTTCCGACCTTTCGCTTGCCGGCAAGCGGGTGTTCATCCGCTCCGACCTTAACGTGCCTCAGGATGAGGCCGGGTCGATTTCCGACGACACCCGGATCCGTGCCTCGGCGCCGGCAATTGCCCATTGTCTGAAATCGGGGGCGGCGGTGATGGTTACATCGCATCTGGGTCGACCAACCGAGGGTCAGTTCGACCAGGCGGCGTCTCTCGCACCGGTCGGGCAGCGTCTGTCTGAACTGCTTGGCGTGCCGGTCCGGCTGCAGCGTGACTGGGTCGACACGCCCTTCGACATTGCCGCCGGAGAAGTCGTGCTGTTGGAGAATTGCCGCTTCAACAAGGGTGAGAAGAAGGACGACGAGGCGCTCTCCAGGAAGATGGCCGCGCTTTGCGACATCTACGTCAATGACGCTTTCGGCACCGCGCACCGGGCCGAGGCAACGACGCACGGCATCGCCCGATTCGCGCCTGTGGCCTGTGCCGGCCCATTACTGGCAGCCGAACTCGATGCGCTGGGTCGGGCGCTCGGGGCGCCGAAGCGTCCTCTGGTGGCAATCGTTGCCGGCTCCAAAGTGTCGACCAAGCTGACCATCCTCAAGTCGCTGGCCGAAAAGGTCGATCAGCTGATCGTCGGCGGCGGTATTGCCAATACCTTCATGGCAGCGGAGGGACTGCCGATCGGCACATCGCTGGCCGAGCATGATCTGGTTGGTGAGGCCAGGGCGATCATCGATCTCATGAAACGCCGGGGCGCCGAGGTGCCGATTCCCAGCGACGTGGTCGTTGCCAAGTCTTTCTCGGCAAGCGCCCCGGCCACTGCCAAGGCTGCCTCCGAGGTGGCCGATGATGATCTGATCCTCGATATTGGCCCGCACACCGCGCAGCGCATGGCTGGCCTGCTTGGTTCGGCCGGCACCATCGTCTGGAACGGCCCGGTGGGTGTCTTCGAATTCGAGGCGTTTGCTCACGGCACCGAGGCCCTGGCCAGGGCGATTGCCGCGTCGCCCGGCTATTCGATCGCCGGCGGCGGCGACACCCTTGCCGCCATCGCGAAATTCGGAATCAGCGATCAGATCGATTACATCTCGACCGGCGGCGGCGCATTTCTGGAGTTTCTCGAGGGGCGCGAGCTCCCGGCGGTGGCCGCGCTGCAGGCTCGCGCCTGATCGACCGCCGCCGCGAGGCGTGCGCCGACAGCGCAGCGGCCAAGCTTGGCGTAAGATCCCGAGTGTAAAAATAAATTTACATTCGAGGTTCGCTCATGTTGACTGTGACTCAGCGCGGTTTCTCGTCGGTCTCGTCGTCAGTTCCCCTGGCTGGCCATTGCGCCGGTTGCGGTTTGAGGGAGCTCTGTCTGGTAGAGGGTTTGAGTGCAGCCGAGATCGATCGACTGTCTGGCATGGTCACCAACCGGCGGCGTCTGAAGCGCGGCGAAACCCTGTTTCGGGCAGGCGATGCGTTCAATGCGGTCTATCCGGTTCGCCTTGGGTTTTTCAAGACCTGTGTCAGCGTGCAGGCCGGCCTCGAGCAGGTGACAGGTTTCCCGATGCCGGGTGACGTCCTGGGATTTGATGCCATCAGCACCGGTGCGTTCCAGTGTGACGCGATCGCCCTTCAGGATTCGGAGGTCTGCGTGGTGCCCTTTGAGCGCCTCGAGACCCTGTCGCGGCAGTTCGATGGTCTGCAGCACCAGTTGCACCGTGTTTTGTCGCGCGAGATTGTGCGTGACAACGGGCAGATGCTGCTGCTCGGCAAGATGCGCGCGGAGCAGCGGGTGGCGACGTTTCTGCTGAATCTGTCGAAGCAGTTTGCTCAGCGCGGGTTTTCGTCGCGCGAGTTCGTCCTGCGGATGACGCGTGAGGAGATCGGCAACTATCTCGGTCTCAAGCTTGAGACCGTCTCGCGGGCATTCTCGCGCCTGCAGGCCGATGGCGTCATTGCGGTCGATCAGAAGCAGCTTCGCATCGAAGACCTCGAGCGCCTCAGTCAGATTGCGGGTGCGGGCTGTCCGGTCCATTGACGGCACCGACTGTTGCGTCGTGGCCGGGCTGTGACCGCAGCCGGCCGATGGCCTCAATTCGCCGCTCATGAATTGCAAAAAGGATGGGGTTGGCCCAGTGCGAGCGCGATCAGCGCCGCAATCGCCATCGCGCTGAGGAGCGCGCCGCCGATCCGGACACCGATGGCCGCACGATCGGCCCCACGAGCGCCGGCCACCACACCGATGGCCTGCAGCAGCCACCCGGCGGCAAGCAGATCGATCGCAGTGGCTGCGCCGAAGACGAGCATCACGCCCGCGCCGCCCAGCGCGCTGCTGGCCAGCGCGGCGACCGCGAGTGCCGAATAGAGCAGACCGCAGGGCAAGAGCGACCAGGCCAGTCCGGACAGGATGCGCCGCGGCGATGGCGTCGCTGAACGATTCGCCGAAACCCCGCTCGTGGTCGCCGACCAGATGCGCCGGCCGAACCCGTCGATCCAGACCGGCTGACGTCCGAGCACCAGCAGCGCCAGACCAAGCACGAGCAGCGCCGCGTTGAACAGCCCCCAGACCGGGCGCATCAGCGGCACTGCGGCGGCACCCCAGCGCAGCGCTTCTGAACTCGCACCGACCGCCGCACCCAGGAGGGTGTAGCCGGTGATGCGTGAAAGCTGGAAAACCAGGTCCTCGCCTGCGGCCCGCAGGGCGCCTGGTGTCGACGCCGGCGGAGCGACGGTCGCGATCGGAATGGTCCGGCGCAGGCGCGAGTCAGCGCCGTCACTGGTGCGCGGAAGGTCGCGATCCAGGCCATGCACCGCGACCTTCTGAAGTCCCGAGCACATCGCCACGCAATGCACCCCACCGAGTGCGCCCAGGGTGGCCGAGGTGGCAAGCAGCGCGATCAGGCTCATGGTTCGTCGCCTGAGGGACGATCGTCTGCGCTCATCGTGCGGGTGACCACGCCTGCAGCGGCGCAAATCAGCCAGAACAGCAAGAAGGTGATCGAGTAGACCGCGGCGCGCTCGGGCTCAAGCGACAGGCCGAAGAGATTGACATCCTGCGGGTCGAAGCCGGCGAACACCACCAGTTCGAGCGCGCTGGCAGCCAGAAATGCCGGCCACAGTACGGTGATCCATTGGCGCGCGGTGCGGGGCATGGCGTGGGTCGCCTGCGTCAGTGTTGCGGCGACTCGGCTGCAAGCTGCACCCGCGCGCCGTCTGCCAGCGTGAGATGGCGGGCCGTGATCCGCCAGTCCTGCGATTCGACGGCAAGGTCCCAGGCGATCCGGCCGGCAGGCGCAGTCATGGCGCGATACAGGTCATCAGGCCCACGCTGCAAAACGATTCGACGGTCCTGCTCGGCATGGACCGGGTGCGTCATGCTGAGGATGATCGACTCGGGCGGCGACAGCTTGCCGGACAAGTGCACCGTCAGCGAATGACCAGCCTGCAGCGAGATCTCGGCGACCAGCCCGAGCGCCTGCGCGCGCGCTTCGCGATCGAGCGATCGGTTGATCGCCAGGCCGCGCTTGTAGTAGTCCTCGGCGACATTGCTGTCGGCGCGTTGCACCGCGATCCAGGCGGTGATCAGACCGGCCACGACCGTCAGCGCCGGGATGCCGAAGACCAGCCAGACCAGCGGCTCATGCCAGGCGGGTGCCGGTTTCAGGGTGGTGGGCAGGGACATGATCGGAAGTCTCCGGAGGTGGGTGGCGGTCAGCGGGGAACGATGAAGCTTGCCTTCTCGGTGCGCGCGATCGCGGGCTCTTCGCGTGCGGTGACCAGGAATCGGATGGCATGCGCGCCGGGGTCGCTGCCTTGCGGTGGCACCTGCACCCTGACCGGCACGGCGTGATTGCTGGCTGCCGCCACATCAAACTGCGCGGGCCCGGCGATCGAGATGCCGTCGATGCCTTCAACCGTGACATCGAGCACCAGTGCATGCTCCGATGCGTTCATCAGGTTCAGCCGGTAGGCATTTTCGATGCGGCCGGCGTCGGCGATGCGGGCCAGTGTGTTGCGGTCGCGAATGACATCGACCCGCAGCGGATTGCGGGTGACGATCGAGGTCACCAGCCCGCCGCCGAGCACCCCCAGCAGGCAGGCATAGATCAGCACGCGCGGGCGAAGCAGGCGGCTGAGAGCGCTGGTCTGTGCGGCCTCTTCAGGGGCGGCATGCACCGCCCGATGCGTCGAATAGCGCACCAGACCCCGGGCATAGCCCATCTTGTCCATGACGGTGTCGCAGACGTCGATGCAGGCTGCGCAGCCGATGCATTCGTATTGCTGGCCCTGGCGGATGTCGATGCCGGTCGGGCAGACCTGAACGCACAGATTGCAGTCGATGCAGCTGCCAAGGCCAAGTGCCACCGGCTCGGCCTTGCGCGAACGCGAGCCGCGCGGCTCGCCGCGTCGTTCGTCGTAAGTGACCACCAGCGTATCGCGATCGAACATCGCTCCCTGAAAACGCGCATAGGGGCACATGTACTTGCAGACCTGCTCGCGCATGAAACCTGCATTGCCCCAGGTGGCAATGCTGTAAAAGAGCAGCCAGAAGAGTTGCCAGGGGCCGATGCTCAACGCCAGCACCTGCGCGCCGAGTTCGCGAATCGGCGCGAAATAGCCGATGAAAGTGAATCCGGTCAGCAATGCGAGGGCGATCCACAGCGCTTGTTTGGCGCCTTTGCGGGTGAGCTTCTCGGCGCTCCAGGGGCTGGCGTCGAGCTTCATGCGCGCCGCACGGTCGCCTTCGGTATGCCGCTCGATCCACATGAAGAGTTCGGTGTAGACCGTCTGCGGGCAGGCATAGCCGCACCACAGACGCCCGGCCACCGCAGTGAAGAAAAACAGCGACAGTGCCGCGATCACCAGCAGGGCGGCCAGATAAATGAAATCCTGCGGCCAGAGCACCGCACCGAAGAGATAGAACTTGCGCGCTCCAAGATCGAAGAGCACCGCCTGGCGCCCGTTCCATTGCAGCCATGGCAAGCCGTAGAAGACCATCTGGGTGAAAAAGACCGCACCCCATCGAAGGCGCGCAAAGCGCCCGGTCACTGATCGGGGGTAGAGCTTCTGATGCGCCTGGTAGATCGAAAACAGGCCGTTATCGTCTGCAGGCACGATCGGGATGACCTGACGGACCATCAGGGTTTCGCGCCCGATGCAACGGGTTGCGACAGCGACAGCACATAGGCGACGAGCACGTGGATCTGCCCTTCGGTGAGCTTGTCGCCCCATGCCGGCATCCGGTTTTCCTTGCCGTTGTTGACCATCGCGACCACCGCCTGCACACCGCCGCCGTGCAGCCAGATGCGGTCGGACAGATTGGGTGCGCCAAGCGCCTGGTTGCCGCGGCCGTCGGCGCCGTGACAGGCCGCACAGGTCGCAAAGCGCGGCTTGCCGAGTGCGGCCTTGACCGGATCGCTCGAGCTGTCGGACAGCGACAGCACATACTGCGCGAGCTGTTCGACTTCCAGTGGTGAACCCACGGCTGCGGCCATCGGCGGCATCAGTCCGTTGCGGCCCTTTGTGATCGACTGCACGATCTGCTCGGGCGAATTGCCATACAGCCAGTCGCTGTCGGCAAGGTTCGGAAAGCCCTTGGCACCATGGCCGTCTGAGCCATGGCACTGGGCGCAGTTGTTCAGGAAGAGTCGCTCGCCGATGGCATGGGCCCGGGCGTCACCGGCCAGCTCAGTCACCGACTGCCCCTGAAAGCGGGCATAAAGCGGCGCCATCTCTTCGGCGAGCGCGGTGGTTTCGGCTTCGTACTGGGTTGCCGCGCTCCAGCCGCTGGCGCCATCGCGCGCACCCAGCCCCGGGTAGGCCCAGAGGTAGCCGAGCGCGAACACGATGGTGATCACGAACAGGCCGCTCCACCAGCGCGGTAGCGGATTGTTCGCTTCGCGCAGATCGCCGTCCCAGACATGGCCGGTGGTGTTGTCGGCCGAGGGCGGCGGACGGCGGCTGTTGAGCACCAGCAGCAGCAGGCAGCCCGCGATGGCAAGCAGCGTTGCGATGGTGATGTAGGGTGACCAGAACCCGCTCGTGAAATCCGCCATGATCGTGTCCTTTGTTTACTCTTCGAAGGGCAGGCGGGCGTCCTGCTCGAAGCGCGCCCTGTTACGAGGTGAGTAGGTCCAGATCACGATGCCTACGAAGCAGGCAAGTGAGAGCGCGGTGATCACACCGCGAACGAGATCGACGCTCATTGTTTGGTTCCCCTTATCTGATCGTGGTGCCCAGGCCCTGGAGATAGGCGATCAGGGCGTCCATCTCGGTCTTGCCCTTGACGACTTCCGGCGCGCCGGCGATGTCTGCGTCGCCATACGGCACGCCAACCCTGGCGAGCGCGCGCATGTGGTCCTGCATGGTCGGGCCATCGACCGTCTGACTGGCAAGCCAGGGATAGCCGGGCATGTTCGACTCCGGCACCAGATCGCGCGGATTGTTCAGGTGAGTGCGATGCCATTCGTCGTTGTAGCGCCCGCCCACCCGCGCCAGATCGGGGCCGGTGCGCTTGCTGCCCCACTGGAAGGGAGGGTCCCAGACGAATTCGCCTGCGACCGAATAGGGCCCGTAGCGCAGCGTCTCGGCGCGAAACGGCCGGATCATCTGGGAGT
>CAIKZV010000251.1 GCA_903831925.1 uncultured Burkholderiales bacterium | reverse complement strand
CTGTTCTTGGCAGCACCGGCCAGCTTCTTGTCGGCAGAGGTGGTGGCGCAGCTGGCGCCCTGAGCCTGAGCGGCAGCAGCGAATGAAAACAGAGCGGCGATAAGGATCAGACGTTTCATGAGGAACCCTCTTTGGTTGGATGATGGCAAACAGCCCGGGGGATGTTACGCGCTCGTGCGGATCGGTGCGACTGTCTCAGACCTCGACCATCTCGAAATCCGCCTTGCCGACGCCGCACTCTGGGCAGGCCCAGCTGTCAGGCACATCGGCCCACAGCGTTCCAGGCGCAATGCCCTCATCGGGAAGACCGGTGGTCTCGTCATAGACAAAACCGCACACCACGCAAAGATAGGTTTTCATGCTGATTCCTTTGTTGAATTGACCGCAGCAAGGGCTGCTCGATAGTGGTTGGCATGGCGCTCTTCGACCCGGGCGAGCGCGGCAAAGCGCTTGGCCGCCGTCTGAAGCACCGATCTGAACGCCTGCGCATGTTCACGGCTTTCAGCGATCTGGTCGTCGAATTCTGCCACCGCCTGGCTGTTGCCTTCTTCGACCGCGAGGTGCCTGAAGCTCGGATACATCTCGGTGTACTCATGCGTCTCGCCTTCGATCGCGATCTCGAGGGCGCGCGACGGCGTCAGGGTTGCAGCCGGATAGAGCAGATCGAGATGCCCGAAAGCATGCTGGACTTCCTGTTCGGCGGTGGCTTCGAAAATGGCCGCAGTTGCCTCATCTCCGGCCTTTCGGGCCAGTCTGGCGAAATAGCGGTACTTGATATGGGCCATCGACTCGCCGGCGAAGGCCGACTCGAGGTTCTTGATCGTGATGCTGCCCGATGGGCCTGATGGGGTGCTCATGGCTGCTACCTCTGTGCTGGGTTGAAAGGGCGTTCCCTGATGGGATGAGCCGATCATGAGGCCAGCCGAGAAATCGATCCAACGGATAATAACGATTGATATAATCGGAAATTCCGATGCTAAACCATCACCCCTTGCCATGAGTCTCTTGCCGTCCCTTCGACAACTCTCCTATCTGATCGCCGTCTCCGAGTCGCTGAATTTCACGCAGGCGGCCGCGTCCTGCCATGTCACGCAATCGACGCTCTCGGGTGGCATCCAGGAACTCGAGCGCCTGCTTGATGCAACACTTGTCGAGCGCGACCGCCATGCTGTGCGCATGACGCCGGTGGGTGAAGCGGTCGTCGAACGCGCGCGCAGCCTGCTCTCGATGGCGAAGGACCTGGTCGAGCATGCGGCGCAAGTCGGCCGACCGATGACCGGGCTCTTGCGCCTGGGCGCGATCCCGACGATCGCCCCCTATCTGCTGCCACCGCTACTGCGCATCAGCCGTGAGAGGCATTCAGCGCTGCGCATCGCTTTGCGCGAAGACCAGACCGCCAGGCTGCTGCAACAGGTGCGGTCAGGCGATCTCGATTTTGCGCTGATTGCCCTGCCCTATCAGACCGATGAACTGAAGCTCGCGCCGCTCTTTGACGAGGAGCTCTGGCTGATTGCTATCGCCGGCGATGCCGCCGCGCGCCACGCGCGCCCGCGCATCGAACAGCTTGACCTGCAACGCATGCTGCTGATGGAAGAAGGCCATTGCCTGCGCACCCATACCCTGACAGGCTGTGGCCTGGGCGAGCGCGCCAACCCGGGCGGGCTCGAGGCAAGCAGCGTCTCGACCCTGGTCCAGATGGTCGAAGAAGGCCTGGGCTTCGGCCTGTTGCCCGAGATGGCCATCCGCGCGGGTGCGCTGAATCAGACCACGGTCATGGCGCGCCCGATTGCCGCGCCCGCGCCCAAGCGAACAATTGCCATGGTGGCCAGACAAAGCACTGCGCGGGAAGTCGAATTCAACGCCATCGCAGCGATTGCGCGCTCTCTCGAACCGGTGGCAGCCACCGTGCGCAAGCGTCGTCTCAAACGCTCGGACTGAGCCTCGCGAATCAGCCTTTGACCTGCAGCACCATCTCGACCTCGACCGCAATCTGCGATGGCAGCGCCGGCATGCCGACCGCCGAGCGTGCACCGCGCCCGCGCTCCTCGCCGAAGAGCTCGACGAACACATTCGAAAAGCCGTCGATGACCTTGGGCTGCAGGCCGAAGTCGGGCGCGCAGTTGACCATGCCAAGCGTCTTGACCACCCGGTCGACGCGCTCGAGCGAGCCCAGCACCGCGCGGATATTGGCGAGCATGTTGATTGCCACCAGGCGT
>CAIKZV010000250.1 GCA_903831925.1 uncultured Burkholderiales bacterium | reverse complement strand
TTTGTCGCGGCCAGCGATGATGACGACCTCGTCACCCTTTTTGATCTTGTCCATACGTCCGCTCCCGGTCCGGCTCTGTTTGGCTTAAAGCACTTCGGGCGCGAGCGACACGATCTTCATGAACCGCTCCGTGCGCAACTCACGCGTGACCGGTCCGAAAATGCGCGTGCCGATCGGCTCGAGCTTGGCGTTGAGAAGAACGGCGGCGTTGCCATCGAACTTCACGAGCGATCCATCAGCGCGGCGCACGCCCTTGGCCGTCCGAACAACGACCGCATTGTAGATCTCGCCCTTCTTGACGCGACCACGCGGCTGGGCGTCTTTGACGCTGACCTTGATGACATCGCCAATACCGGCGTAGCGGCGCTTGGAACCACCCAAGACTTTGATACACATGACGGACCGAGCGCCGGTGTTATCGGCGACGTCAAGCGTCGACTGCATTTGAATCATGAAATTTCTCCCAACTTGATCCGAAGGCTCCGGTGCGGCGCACCCGAGGGAATCGGTCAGTCTTGGTCCCGTAGAGCGGGGGTATCTTCTTCGATCCGTTCACCGGGATAGGTCCCAAGTAACAAATCGAAAACGAAGCCCTCTAGTTTAGGAAACAAAATCTGCTTTGTCAAGCAACGCAACCGTTGTTGCGCTGCTGCCACCCAACGGTGGTGGCCGCCCGAGCGGCCGGCCGCATCAGATCGCTTGTGCCGCCTCGACGACCCGGACCACGCGCCAGGTCTTGGTGCGCGAAATCGGGCGGACCTCAATGATCTCCACCATATCGCCTTCGTTGATCGCATCGCTTTCGTCGTGGGCGTGGTACTTGTTCGACCGGGTCAGGTATTTCCCATACAGCGGATGTTGAACCTGGCGCTCAACCAGTACGGTCACGGTCTGCTTCATCTTTGCGCTCACGACGCGCCCAACCAGCGAGCGCTTGGTGGCCTTGATCGTAGCTGTCTCGTTCACGGTGTCGTTCATACCGCTGTCGCCTTTTCGTGGAGCACGGTGCGAACGCGGGCGATGTCGCGACGCACCTTGCGGATTTGACTGTTGTTGGTGAGTTGCTGGGTGGCATGCTGCATCCGCAGCGAAAAGTGCGCCCGCAGCAACTCTTTGAGTTCTTTGTTAAGGCCTTCGGCGTCTTTGGCCCGCAGTTCGGTGGCTTTCATCAAGGTCGATCCTGATCTGGAACTAGAGAGGGGCGCTGGCCTATTGGCCAACCATCCGGCTGACAAAGACCGTCGCGATCGGCAGCTTGGCCGCCGCAAGTCGGAAGGCTTCGCGCGCCAGATCCTCAGCCACGCCGTCCATTTCGTACAGGACTTTGCCCGGCTGGATTTCGGCGACGTAGTACTCCGGGTTGCCCTTACCGTTGCCCATGCGGACCTCGGCCGGCTTACGCGAAATCGGCTTGTCGGGGAAGATACGGATCCAGATGCGTCCACCGCGCTTGATGTGACGCGTCATCGCACGCCGCGCGGATTCGATCTGGCGAGCCGTGAGGCGTCCCCGACCCGTAGCCTTCAGGCCAAAGTCCCCGAAGGACACCGCCGCACCCCGAGTCGCGAGACCAGTGTTGCGACCCTTTTGTTCTTTACGGTATTTCCGTCTTGCCGGTTGCAGCATGACCTAGTCCTCATTCGCTCTTGACGGCATCGGCAGCAGGCGCTGCCCGACGCACGCGCTGACGGTCGGCAGGCCGACCCTCAGAACCTCCCGGTACTCCGGCTGGAGCCCCGGCACCTGGTGCTGCGGCATCAGCCCGCGGACCACGACCTTCGCCACGACCCGGCCCACGACCGCCCGGCGGACCCCGACGACCGCGTCGATCGTCACGTTCGGTCGGTGCAGCCTCTTTCTCAGCCGCTGCGAGCTCATTGCGGCCCAGGGTATCGCCCTTGTAGACCCAGCACTTCACCCCGATGATTCCGTACGTGGTGTTCGCCTCGGAAAAACCGTACTCGATGTCCGCACGCAAGGTGTGCAACGGCACGCGGCCTTCGCGGTACCACTCGGTCCGCGCAATCTCGGCGCCATTCAGACGTCCGGAGCTCATCAGCTTGATGCCCAGAGCGCCCAGCCGCATCGCATTCTGCATGGCACGCTTCATCGCGCGGCGGAACATGATCCGACGCTCGAGCTGCTGGGTAATCGAATCCGCGATCAGCTGAGCGTCAGTCTCGGGCTTGCGAATCTCTTCGATGTTGACGTGCACCGGCACTTTCATCATCTTCTGCAACTCGGCCTTGAGGTTCTCGATGTCCTCGCCCTTCTTGCCAATCACCACGCCCGGTCGAGCCGAGAAAATCGTGATGCGCGCGTTCTTGGCCGGTCGCTCGATGACGACTCGCCCCACGGACGCATTCTTGAGTTTCTTGCGCAGAAATTCGCGCACGCGAATGTCGTCATGCAGCGTGGCAGCGTAGGTGCCTCGGCCGGCATACCAGCGCGAAGACCAGTTGCGGGTGACCGCAAGCCGGAATCCGGTTGGATGAATCTTTTGTCCCATGGATGACCCTGGTATTGACTCTAGTGTTGAGTTGGCTGTCGTAAACGAAGCCGCGGATTAATGATGCGAAGCACGGAGCAAGGCCGACACAGTCCCGGCGTCAATCGCCGACCGTCACATAAATGTGGCAGGTCTGCTTCTCGATCTTCGCCCCACGACCCTTGGCACGCGCCATGAATCGCTTCATCGAAGTCGCTTTTTCGACATGAATGGTGCGCACCTTCAATTCATCCACGTCCGCACCGTCGTTGTGCTCGGCATTGGCAATCGCCGACTCGAGCAGCTTCTTGATGATGAACGCGGCCTTCTTGGGCGAAAACGTCAACACGTTCAGCGCCTGCTCGACCGACTTGCCGCGGACCAGATCAGCGACCAACCGGCCCTTCTGGGCAGAGAGATGCGCGTCTTTGAGTATCGCTCGGGTTTCCATGATGATTTCCTTGGCGCTCCTGGGCAATGCC
>CAIKZV010000249.1 GCA_903831925.1 uncultured Burkholderiales bacterium | reverse complement strand
GACCACTGGTGGGCCGCACGACCAGCGCCTGCAGGCCCTGCTCGGTGGTCGGGTAACGCGAATTGTCGAGGCGATAGAGCTTGAGCGCCTGCATCACCTGCGCGATGTCCTGGCGCGCGGCCACCACGCGGGCCTCATCCGGACGGTTCATGACGCGCGGCACGACCAGCGCGGCAAGCACACCGAGGATCATGATCACGACCATCAGCTCGATGAGCGTGAAGCCCGCCTGCCGGAGTGCGCGCCGACCGCGCCCGAAGGTTTTTTGCGTGACCATCGATTTCCTGCCCATAAACTGAAGATGACTGACCGATTGCCCGATGCCTGATTTCGCCAAGCGCCGAGGTGACACCTGCTTCAGCCTGATGTCGCCCGGGAGAAGGACGCCACAGCCTGACGGTTAAGGCTCTCTTTGCTGTTCGTCTATGATAGCAGCGGGTCCTGCGCTTCATCCCTGAGCAGCCCGTCAACGATCGGCCGGTTTCGACCATGCGTATCCGCCTTCCTGTGGCCAGGCTTGTCTCGGTCCTGCTCTTTGCGGGGCTGTGCGGCGTCATTGCGTCCTGGGCGCTCGAACTGTTCAGTCCGCAGGCGCCGATCGCACCCGCCAGCGCCATCGGCCAGGCGCAGCCGCCGACCGACCTCGGTCCTGCCGGTAGTCTGTTTGGTGCCACGCCTCAGGCCACGACCGCCACGGCGGTTCAGGCGCCCTCCAATGTCCAGGTGGCTGGCGTGCTCGCCGGCGGACCGAATGCGGTGGCGCTGCTCGCGGTCGACGGCAAACCGGCCAAACCCTTCGGCATCGGCGAGACCGTCGCAGACGGTCTGAAAGTGACCGCCATCAGTGCCGACAGCGTCACCCTCGATCGGCGTGGCCAGGCG
The DNA here is from genome assembly GCA_903831925.1 of uncultured Burkholderiales bacterium. GTDB lineage: Bacteria > Pseudomonadota > Gammaproteobacteria > Burkholderiales > Burkholderiaceae_E > UBA4615. The sequence continues at coordinate 3,353 of CAIKZV010000249.1, read as the reverse complement.
GTCAAACTGCCGACCCCCGCGCGGTCCTCGCTCGCCGTGCTCAACAGCGCGCCGCCCACGCCCACGCCCGCGCCGGGCACGCCCGGGCCCGCCGGCACGGGTATACAGGGCCTTTCCGGCAATGGCGCCCCGGCCGCACCATCCCCTCCCGGCGCGGTGGACGCCTCCAATCGCCCCTTGCCGCCGTCCGGCGCCGCGGCCGCGCCACTCGAACCGCAGGCAGCGCCGCCCGGAATGCCGGGCGTTGGTGTGCCAATCCCGCAGGGCAACGCGCCGCTGGGCGCGGTGCTGCCGCCAGTGATGATGAACGCGCCGATGCCGGGGCAGCAGTCCCAACCCTGATCGTCAATCAGGTGTCGATGACGCTATGGCGCTTCGATCAAAAGAAGCCCCCTGAAATGGGCCTGATCCTGCCCGAATCGACCTGCCCAACGCCTGATCTGGCGGGCCGTCGAATTCACGTCAGCGCCAATCGCACACTCAACAGGAAAGTGTTTGAACGAACCGGCAGGAAAACCTCCCCCACTCAGCGCGCGCGCAAGCATCGGGTTAATGGCGATTTTCGGGTCGACACTTTTTCAGGTGTCGGGCCACTTCATGCTTTCTCCCTTGATGATATTGAAGCTGGAGAAAGCCGAAGTATCGACAACGGTGGCTGGCATGTTCGCAGCAACCACGTGGTTGGGCATATTTCTGATTACGCCATTTGCATCCACGATCAGCCATCGGGTAGGTCGACTTAACAGCCTCTGGACCGCCTCGGTCACTCCCCTGCTCACCACCTTGGGTTTCCTGCTGACCGACAACCTGGTTATCTGGTTCTTGCTGCAGCTGGCAGCCAGCATGGCTGCGGGTATGCGATGGGTCGTGACAGAAGCCTACCTCGCCGAATTAGCACCACCTGAAAAACTCGGCTTGTTTGTCGGCACTTACGCCACGATGCTGGGACTGACCTATGTCATCGGCCCGGCTTTGCTGGCCTGGATTGGTATCGAAGGGCACAAAGCACTGTGGGTTGTGATCGCTCTGATCGCGAGCGGTCTCGTCTGGACGCTATGGGTGCCGCGCCTCAAGGCTGAAAATACACACACAGCATCGATCGGATTGCAGGGATTAAAGCAAGTGCTAAGGGCACACCCTGTAATCATGTTGGCTGGCTTCGTGGGAGGCTTCTTTGAACTCGGACTGTCTTCGATCCTTCCGCTGGTCGGTCGGCACTTGGACATGGGTGAAAGTTCATCGGCATTATTGGTATCGGTCAGTGGATTAGGCGCAACAATGTTGGGAATTCCGTCGGGTTTGTTGGCGGATCGCTTTACCAATCCGGTTCGTGGACGTCACACAATGATGGTTGTTCTGGCTTTATCACTTGTGCTGTCGGCAACCCTTGCACTGGCGCTGGCGCATTCACCCGATCTTGTCTGGCCGATCGCTTTCGTATGGGGTGGCGCAGGAGGTACGCTCTACACGATTACCATGACCGACATCGCGTCACGGGAGAAAGGCATCGCCTTGGTTAACGGTACGTCGTTGTTAGTGCTGAGCTACACCTTGGGCGGGTTGGGTGCATCGTCTGCCGGAGCAGCTTTGCTTGATGTTTCGCAAACATCAGGATTCCCGTTGCTTCTTATTGCGGTGGCATTGACAGGGCTGCTGGCGATTCAAAAAGCGCGCAAGAATTTGTCGCTATAGACAAATAACTCGTGATCAGGGACCGCTGATGTACGTTCAACTTTTGATCACTGATGAAGCGCGCGCAGACAACCGGCTGTGACTGCCCGAGCAGTGATACCGGCTACCGGGATCGTCAAGATATGGCTTCCATCCACCCGCTTTTGAAGATTCCGCAAACCGATGACCACAGCCGTTGAGTTCCAGATACTGAAGGACTTCGATCCGACCATTCTTGAGGCATGCCGACGACTCGACAAACTGGTTTACGCCGCCGAGTTCATCAAGGACATCGAACTCGAGACCGCCCTGATCAGGAAAAATCCGCGCAGCCGGATCGTTGTCTGGCACGACAGTCGTGTGATCGGCTACCGCGAGTTTTTGCCGCTCACCACCGAGGCCTTCGATCTGTTCCTGAACACTCATGATCAGGTCTTCGATCTGCTCATCAAACCCGACTTCATCTCGCCCTGGATCAAGTCGGTGCCAGTCGACCTCTATGGCAGCTCTGCGGTCATCCATCCCGATTACCAGCACAAACTGATCAATGTCTCGATGCAGCAGGCTGAATTCCTGGCCTTGCGCGAACTCGAAAGCGAGGGTTATCAGATTGGTCGCTTTGGCGGCACTGCCGTCTCGAAAGGCGGCGAAAAAACCGCAAAGGAAATGGCCGGGCTAGAGGCGTCGCACGAAGTGCCGGGCGGCATCGCGATGGTCAGCAGCGGCAAGGCATATATGGCTCACCTCGACCGTTATCTGGGCTTCTGACCCGACTGAAGTTGTGGCAACACCCTGCCGATTGCTGCGCCTCACTGACTATTTATTGCCGAGAGATCGATGACTAATTCCGTTGAATTCCAGACCATGAAGGCCTTCGATGCGCAGATCCTGGATGAGTGCCGAAAACTCGACAAGATGGTTTACGGCGAGCAGTTCATCAAGGACATTGAACTCGAAACCGCCCTCATCAAGAAAAACCCGCGCACCCGGGTCATTACCTGGCACGACAAGCGTGTGATCGGCTATCGGGAGTTTTTCCCGCTTACCCCTGAGGCCTTCGATCTCTTCCTTGAGACTCGTGATCAGGTCTTCGATCTGCTGATCAAACCCGACTTCATCTCGCCCTGGATCAAAGGTGCACCAGTCGATGTCTACGGCAGTTCGGCCGTCCTGCATCCCGACTACCAGCACTTGCTGATCAATGTCTCGATGCTTCGCGCAGTATTTCTTTGCTATCGCGAACTCGAGCACGAAGGCTTTCAGATCGGCCGTTACGGCGTCACGGCTGTCTCGAAAGGCGGCGAAAAAACCGCAAAGGAAATGTGGGGTCTCAATAGGTTGCATGAGGTGCCCGGCGGCATCGCAATGGTCAACGATGGCAAAGCGGTCATGGCTTTTCTGGACAGCTACCTTGGCGTGTGACCGGCCTGATCCAGCCCGAATCGACTTGCTCGACGCCTGATCTGGCGGGTCGTCAGATTCACGGCAGCGCCAATCGCAAACTCACCAGGAACGTTTTTGAACGAACAGGCAGAAAAGCCTCCCCCGATCAGCCAGCGTGCACGCATCGGATTACTGGCGATTTTCGGGTCGACGCTTTTCCAGCTGTCGGGCAACTTGATGCTTTCTCCGTTGCTGATACTGAAGCTGGAGAAAGCCGGGGTATCGGCAACGGTGGCTGG
>CAIKZV010000248.1 GCA_903831925.1 uncultured Burkholderiales bacterium | reverse complement strand
GATTTCGCGCGACCTCGCCGGCAGCGAGCCGATGAACCGCCTGTTGCAGGGCGATGTCGGCAGCGGCAAGACCGTGGTGGCGGCACTGGCGGCGATGCAGGCGATCGGCAGCGGTCGGCAGGCCGCGCTGATGGCGCCCACCGAGATTCTCGCCGAGCAGCACTTTCGCAAGCTCGGCCCCTGGCTCGAGCCGCTCGGCGTGCGGGTGGCCTGGCTGTCGGGCTCGCTCACCGCCTCGGCCAAGAAGAAGGTGCGGGCCCTGGCCGCCGCCGGCGAGGTCGATCTGCTGGTCGGCACGCATGCCCTGGTCGAAGACTCGGTCGAGTTGCCGACGCTGGGGCTGGCGATCGTCGACGAGCAGCATCGCTTCGGCGTCGCGCAGCGCCTGGCCCTGCGGGCCACCCGCGGCGATGAATTGCCGCACCAGCTGATGATGAGTGCGACACCGATTCCGCGCACGCTCGCGATGAGCTATTACGCCGATCTGGATGTCTCGGTGATCGACGAGCTGCCGCCGGGTCGCACGCCGGTGATCACCAAACTCGTCACCCAGTCGCGCCATGCCGAGGTGGTCGAGCGGGTGCGGGCCGCGGTGGCTCAGGGCCGTCAGGTCTACTGGGTCTGCCCGCTGATCGAAGAGTCCGAAACCCTCGATCTGCAGACCGCGATCGACGCCTTCGATTCGCTGTCGGCCGAACTCGCCGATCTGCGTGTCGGCCTGATCCATGGCCGGCTGCCGGTGGCCGAGAAGGCCGCCACCATGGACGCCTTCGTGCGCGGTGAGCTTGATCTGCTGGTGGCCACCACCGTGATCGAGGTGGGTGTGGATGTGCCCAATGCCTCGCTGATGGTGATCGAGCATGCCGAGCGCTTCGGCCTGTCGCAGCTGCATCAGCTGCGCGGGCGGGTCGGGCGCGGCAGCGCGCAAAGCGTGTGTGTGCTGCTCTATCGCCCGCCCTTGTCAGCCAATGCCCGCGAACGGCTCAAGACCATGTACGAGACCACCGACGGCTTCGAGGTTGCCCGCCGCGATCTGCAACTGCGCGGTCCGGGCGAGTTTCTGGGCGCGCGCCAGTCGGGGTTGGCCCTGCTGCGATTTGCCGACCTTGAGCGCGATGCCGACCTGGTCGATGCAGCGCGCATCGAGGCCGACGCGATGCTTGCCGGCCCCTCTGAGCAAGTCGACGCGCATCTGGCGCGCTGGCTGGCGGGGCGTGAAGAGTTTCTGAAGGCCTGAGGCGGTGGGCGCTGTCTGCCGACGCGCCGCCGCCGCCCCAGCTCACTCGATCTCGATACCTGTGGTGACCAGCACGCGCGAGACCATGTTGTAGGCGGCAATCGTCACCACCAGCTCGAACACCTGACGATCGTCGGGCAGCACGGCTTTGACCGCGGCCATCGTTTGCGGACTGACCTTGATGGTGCGGGTCATCTCGATGGTGAGGCCCAGCGCGGCGCGCTCGGCAGCATCAAAGAGGAGGTCGTTTTTCAGTGCCGCAATCGGGTCGCGAAGTGCGGCCATCTGTGCCGGCGTTGCACCGGCCTCGATCAGCAGCGGTGCATGGTGAAACCATTCGTACTCGGCATCGTTGAGCATGGCCACCGCGCACATCGCGAGTTCGCGCAGCTTCGGGCTCAGCGTCATGTCGCGGCGCACCGAGCCCAGCAGGGCGTTCCAGCCGGCGGCCACCGGCGGGCTATGCAGCAGGATCCGGTCGAGATGCTGAAGGGTGCCGCCTCGGCGGGTGCGGATGACATCGACGATCTCGCGCGGCTCGGCAATATCAGCAGGCAAATACGGAAGGGTCGGCATGGCGTGCTCAGGGTGGTTGAGGATGGTTTGATAGGGGCTGGCGTGACGGGCCGGATGATCGCACGCCGGGCTGCGCGCCAGCCGCTGCTAGAATTTGCCGCATGACGCTGACCGAACTCAAGTACATCGTCGCGGTCGCTCGGGAGCTGCACTTCGGACGGGCCGCCGAGGCCTGTCATGTGAGCCAGCCCACGCTCTCGGTCGGCGTGCGCAAGCTCGAGCAGGAGCTTGGTGTGCTGCTCTTCGAGCGCGGCGGCACCGAGGTGAGTGTGACCCCTGTCGGCCGGCAGGTGGTCGAGCAGGCGCAGCGGGTGCTCGACGAAACCGGGACGATCCGCGAAATTGCCCGTCATGGCCTCGATCCGCTTGCCGGTGCGCTGCGTCTGGGCATCATCTACACCATCGGCCCTTATCTGCTGCCGCTGGTCATGCCCCGCATCATCAGCGATGCGCCGCAGATGCCGCTGCTGCTGCAGGAAAACTTCACGGTCAGGCTGATCGAGCTGCTGCGACAGGGCGACATCGATGTCGCGATCATGGCCGAGCCCTTCCCCGACCAGGGCTTTGACAGCTGCCCGCTCTACGAGGAGCCTTTCGTCGTGGCCGTCCCCTGCAGCCATCCCTGGGCGCAGCGCGAGTCGATCTCATCGGTCGAACTCAAGCAGCAGACCATGCTGCTGCTGGGCGCAGGTCACTGCTTTCGTGACCAGGTCCTCGAGGTCTGCCCCGAACTGTCGCGCTACTCGCAGGCCAGCGGCGGGATCCAGAAAACCTTCGAAGGCTCGTCGCTCGAAACCATCCGGCATATGGTGGCCTCGGGCATCGGCATCACGGTGTTGCCCTGGCTGTCGCAGCCGGCTGCCGTGCTGGCAGGCAAGGCCCGCGATGACGGCCTGCTGGCCTATGTGCCCTTTGCGCCGCCGCCGCCCACCCGTCGGGTGGTGCTGGCTTGGCGGCGCAGCTTCACCCGACTCGCAGCCATCGATTCACTGCGTGACTCGATCCTGAATTCCGACCTGCCCGGCATCCTCAAATTGGCGACCGTCCGATGAACACACCCGCACGACAGCACTATCCCACCATCGACGCCGTGATCGGCCGCACGCCGCTGGTTCGCCTGCAGCGCATTCCGGGCGAGTCCCAGACGCGTCGCGGCAATGTGATCCTCGGCAAGCTCGAAGGCGACAACCCGGCCGGCTCGGTCAAGGATCGTCCGGCGATTGCGATGATTGCCAAGGCCGAGGCGCGCGGCGAGATCCGTCCCGGCGACACCCTGATCGAGGCCACCTCGGGCAATACCGGCATTGCGCTGGCCATGGCCGCCACGATCAAGGGCTACCGGATGGTGCTGATCATGCCCGAGGACCTGTCCATCGAGCGTGCCCAGACGATGAAGGCCTATGGCGCCGAGCTGATCCTCACGCCCAAGAGCGGCGGCATGGAATACGCGCGCGACCTGGCCGACCAGATGGTGGCCCAGGGCAAGGG
>CAIKZV010000247.1 GCA_903831925.1 uncultured Burkholderiales bacterium | reverse complement strand
GCCCTCTGTTTCTTGAGGGCGAAGCGGGTGTGGGCAAGACCGAGCTTGCCAAGGCGCTGGCCCATCTGCTGGGCGCGCCCCTCATCCGCCTGCAGTGCTACGAGGGCCTGGATGTCTCGCAGGCGGCCTATGAATGGAACGTCGGCCGACAGCTGCTGCATATCCGCCTGGCCGAGGCGGGTGGCGCAGGCGGGCAGTCGAGCGCCGAGCAGGCGCTCTTTTCCCGCGAGATGCTGCTTGAGCGACCGCTGCTGGCGGCCCTGTCGTCGCCACAACCGGCGGTGCTGCTGATCGACGAACTCGATCGCGCCGATGAGCCCTTCGAAGCCTTCCTGCTCGAAGTGCTTTCCGACTGGCAGATCACGATTCCCGAACTCGGTACCGTCAAGGCTCGGCATATCCCGCATGTGATCATCACCTCCAATCGCACGCGTGAGATCCATGACGCGCTCAAGCGTCGGTGCCTTTATCACTGGGTCGAGTTTCCCGACCTCGAACGCGAATTCGAGATCGTGCGCAGCAAGGTGCCGCAAGCACCCGAAGCGCTGTCGCGCCAGGTGGTCGCCACCGTTCAGCGCATGCGCAGCATGGATCTCTTCAAATCGCCGGGCATTGCCGAGACCATCGACTGGGTCAATGCCCTGGTCGCGCTCGACAAGATCAGCCTCGACCCGGATACCGTGGCCGACACGCTCGGTGTGCTGCTGAAATATCAGGAAGACATCGGTCGTGTCGAAGGCGACGAGATTCAGCGCCTGCTGCGTGAAGCGGCAGCGGCAAGCCGCCCCGACTGATACGGGCTCGCCGTCGATGTCAGACGCTCGCTTGCCGGCAGCCGCACCAGGACCGCTATCGGGTCGACAAGGCTCGCCGCTTGAGTCCGATACCTCGACCGGGATGTTTGCCCGCAATCTGGTGAATTTTTCGCGACTCCTGAGGGCCTCGGGCATTCCGATCGGTCTCGACCGCACCCTTGCCGCGATTCACGCGATCGAGGCGGTCGGCATGTCGCGGCGCGACGATGTGCATGCAGCACTGTCGTCGGTGCTGCTCAGCCGCCGCGACCAGCAGGCCATCTTCGACGCCGCCTTCGACGCCTTCTGGCGCGATCCGAAGATGCTCGAACGCATGATGGCCGCGCTGCTGCCCAAGATCTCCGGGCGGGGCGATGCCCTGCCGCAGCCCAAGCGCCCGGCCCGGCTCGAACAGGCCCTGTCGGCCACCTCCAAGCCCAAGCCGCCCCCGCCTGCCCAGCAAGAAGGCGACGAGCATCAGATCGATGCGCTCCTCACCTGGTCTGACCGGGAGCGTCTGCAGGAGCGCGATTTCGACTCGATGACCATCGCCGAATTCGATGCCGCCTGCCGCCTGGTCCGTGAGATCCGGCTGCCGATCGACCCGATCGTCACCCGCCGATACCGGCCGGGAGCACGCGGGCGCATCGATCTGCGCGGCACCCTGAGACAGACCGCGCGCGACCCGCTTTGCGCCAGCGTCGCCCGACGGACGCGGGCGGTTCGCCCGCCGCCGGTCGTGGTACTGATCGATGTCTCCGGATCGATGGACCGTTACGCCCGGATCCTGCTGCATTTCGCCCACGCGCTGATGCAGGGCAAGGCTCGCGTCACCGTCTTTGCCTTCGGCACACGCCTGACCGACATCACCCGCGCACTGCGCCATCGTGACCCCGACGAAGCGGTGGCCGCGGCCTCGCATGCGGTCAGCGACTGGAGCGGCGGCACGCGCATCGGCCCGTGTCTGGACGAGTTCACCCGTCGCTGGGCACGCCGTGTGCTGACCGGCAATGCGGCCCTGCTGCTGGTGACCGATGGCCTCGATCGTGCCGAAGACGGCAGCCTCGGCGCGGCGGCAGCGCGGCTGGGCCGCTTCACCCGACAGTTCATCTGGCTCAACCCCCTGCTACGCTATGAAGGATTCGAGCCCCGGGCCTCGGGCGTCAGAGCGCTGTTGCCGCATGTCGATCGGCACCTGCCGGTCCATTCGCTCAACAGCCTCGAAGACCTGGCACGAGCCATCCGAAGCGGCGGCAGCGCAACGCACAAACCGATCCACTGACCGATGCAATCATCTGTCGCTGGGCTTTCAACCATCGCCCCAACTGGAGAATTTCGACCATGCAAATGACCGGACAACGCCTCTTGCCGGTTCCGCGCCAACAGGCGTGGGACGCGCTCAATGACCCCGAGATGCTCAAGGCGTGCATTCCGGGTTGCGATTCGATCGTGCAGACCGACCCCAATACT
>CAIKZV010000246.1 GCA_903831925.1 uncultured Burkholderiales bacterium | reverse complement strand
GCTGACAGCGCGAATTTGCTCATCGAATAAGGCATCAGAAACGGCACCGGCAAGCGGCCCGCCACCGAGCTCACAAAGAGCACCGTGCCGCGCGATCGCGCAATCATGCCGGCCAGCACCACCTGGCTCAGTTCGATGGTTGCAAAGACATTGACCTCGAAAACCTTGCGGATGCGATCGACGTCGACTTCGGCCAGCGAGCCCGAGTCACCGACGCCGGCATTGTTGATCAGCACGTCGATCTCGCGGTCGCGCACCGATTCGCGATCGGCGGGCGAGGTGATGTCGAGCTTGATCACCTCGATGCCTGCGCCCCCCGCGTTCGGTCTTGCGGCGCAATCAGAGCGAAGGCCCGCCGCCTGGGCCTCGTCGAAGGTGGCGGCGATCAACCTGTGGCCGCGCGCGGCCAGCGCAAACACTGCGTCGCGCCCGATGCCGCTGCCGGCGCCGGTGATGAGAATGGTTTTCTGACGATTGCTCATGGCGGGGCTCATTGCACGAAGCTCATTGCACAAAAACCCGGGCCAGTCGGCCGAAGGTCGTCCAGTAAACGTCGCGTCCCCAGCCTGGGCTCGGAAACACGACACCTTGTGTGAAGCCGCCGGTGCGCACGCGGCCTAGTTCGTCCCCGGTCTCGATATCAAGCACCGCGAGTTCTTCGGCATTGCGGCGATAGTCATTGATGACCAGCTCGCCGGTCTGCGGATACTGGAGCATATGGCTGGCGCAGCCGAAATCCGGCTTGTCCCATTGTGGTGTCAGCGTGCCGTCCGACGGCTGGTATCGCCAGGCACGCAGAAAGCGGTTGGCCGAGTCGTAGCCGATGATCAGTCGGCGTTTGAGGTCGTAGAGCGGCGGATTGGTGATGCTGCCGCCGGGCAGTCCGCTGACCGCAATGATCTGATGGTCGCGGGCATCGTGCATCGAGACCCGGATCAGCCGATTTGGCGTGGGGCTCACGCCCGCGCCGATCATGCTGCGCAGGTAGCGGTGATGTCCGTTGTCCATGAACCAGGCGTTGTCGCCATCGAGCACCACGTCCCAGCCATAGGTCTGAGTGCTGGTGCCGATGTAGTCGAAGCCCCAGTCGCGATCGAGTTCGAGGGTGCCTGTTGCATCGTCGAAGTGATAGCGCATGATCGATCGCACGCCCACGACATAAACCGTGTTGCCGATCGCCGAGAGTCTGGCGATCGAGGCTTCAGGGCAGACGATCTCGGCGCAGACCGGCCGCAGGCTGTCCGGGTCGATCACCGTCAGATGGGCCGGTGTGCTGTCCGACAGGTTCTTGGTCACCAGCAGACCGTTGTCCAGGATCACGAAGGAGTTGTAGGCCTGATTGATCTTCAACTCGAGCGAGGCCTGAGGTTCGCACGAGCGGCTCAGCCGATGGGCATACCGGCCATAGACCACATAGAGATTGCCATTGCGATGAATGGCCATGCCGCCTGGCCACATCGGTCCGCCTGCCAGTCTTGGCGAGCACTCGAGGGAGGCGAGCGTGTTCGGATCGATGCGCTCGACGCGCGCGGTCGTGGGCAGGCCGATGCGCGAGCGCAGCATCGAATGCGTGAGCAGATAGACCTCGCCGGGCGCGCCAAGGACCGTCATCGTGCCCATCATGATGTTGCGGCTGACCCAGCCGAGCGAGCCGCCCGCACGAAGATCGAGCCCCGCGGCGCCCTGGCCGATCTGCAGACGCTGCGGGCCACCGTCCTCGCCGGGCCAGGGGCTGTCGAAGTAAGCTTTCGAACGCGCTGGCACGCTGTGCGCGCTGCTCAGGGTCCGCTGCATGTCCTGCTTCTCATGACCCGGCTCCCCGGTCTCGCTGCTCATATCCCACTGTGGCCCGGCGGCGTTGTCCGCCCGCTCACGCCGTTCAGCAGTGCTTCCTGCACCGCCCACAGACGATCCTGTCCCCAGACCGCGGTATCGCCCACGACAAATGAGGGCACGCCCCAGATGCCGCGCGCGAACATGTCCTGCCGGTTGCGCTCGGCCACTGCGCGCCAGCCCTCATCCTGCAGGGCTTCGCGCGCATCGGCCCACGGCAGCCCTGCGCGCTGCGCAATGCGCTGCAGGCCGCGATCGGAGCCGGCGTCGATGCCTTCGGCCCACACGCCGTGCATGAAAGCGCTGACATAGGCCTCGCCCAGTCCGAGCTTTTCTGCCAGCGGAATAAGTGCCAGGCCTCGTTCGGTGGGCTTGCCGACCGGGTCATTGACGCGACCGAATGGTGTGCCGCGCCAATGGGCTTCGCGGGCGGCATCGGCCGCGATGTAGCCGCGTTTTTCTGACGGCACCGGCAATCCACGCATCACCATCGGCAGCAGATAGCGCAGATTCACGCTGGCGCCGGTATGCCTGGCGAGCGCAAAGACCCGCGGCGTCACGATGGCTGAATAGGGGCTGCGAAATGAAAAGAAGAAATCGATCCCGGCGCCTGTTCCTGCGCCATGCGGGCTCGCGAGGTCGTCGCCCGGCGGATACAGCAGGTCGGTCACGCCGTCATGCTGCGCACCGAGCGATTGCAATCGGCGCTCGAGATGGTGCAGCCGATCGATACCCCAGTACCACTCGCCGCCATAGAGAAAGGTTGCGCCGAGGTAATGACCCTGCTTGCGCCGCATGGCCTGAGCGTCGAGCCGATGCGATGCAAGCGTCTCGATCGTCGGCAGCGGCCGGTCGCGCGAGTCGCCCCGCAGCAGGTCGCTTTGCCACCTATCCGGTTGCCACAAGGCGCGCGAGATCGGTTCGGCTTGCGTGACGATATCGCCGCGCCTGATCGCATCAAGCAGCAGGAGGCCGGCCTGCTCGATGCGTTGCACGCCCGGTTGCGCACCCGGATCGCTGAACCACAGCCCATGGCGCTGCGCCAGGCGCTGGGCGTCGAGTCGGCTGTAGTCGACCAGCATCGATCGCTGCGGCGCGGCCGCGTCATCCGGTGGTCCGACCAGACTGACGTCGATCTCGACCTGATAACGCTTTGCGAGTTGCGGCAGGCTGCAGGCGGTCAGGGCGCTGTAGGGGTCGTCGATCTGGTGAAAATACCGGATGCGGTGCGGCTCGCCGCGTGATTGCCTGTTACGCTCG
>CAIKZV010000245.1 GCA_903831925.1 uncultured Burkholderiales bacterium | reverse complement strand
GCCTCCGGGCTCGGCACCCACCGCAGCCCAGGCCTCCTTCAATTCAGTGCCGGCCAGCGCTTTGGTAATTTCCTGCTGCATCTTCAGCACGATGTCGCGCGGCGTGCCCGCCGGTGCCCAGACCGCATACCAGAGGCGCGCGTCGTAGCCCTTGACGCCCAGTTCGTTGAGCGTGGGCACATCGGGCAACGCGAACGATCGGGTCAGACTGGTGACTGCCAGCGGCGTGAGCTTGCCGCCCTTGATCAGCGGCATGGCGCTGCCCAGACCGTCGAACATGAAATCGATCTGACCGGCGACCAGGTCTTGCAGTGCCGGCCCGGCACCCCGGTAGGGGATATGGGTCATGTAGGTCTTGGTCATCGACTTGTAGAGCTCGACCGTCAGCTGATGCGCCGTGCCACTGCCGGCCGAGCCGAAGTTCAGCTTGCCCGGATTGGCCCTGGCATAACGGTAGAAATCGTTGTATGACTTGATTCCCAGATGCTGCGGCTTGATCACCAGCACATTCGGCACATACGACAGGACGGTCACCGGGGTCAGATCCTTGGTGAGGTCGTAGCCCAGCTTCGGATACATGCTGACCGCAATCGCATGGTGCGTGGCGCCGATCAGAAAGGTGTAGCCGTCTGGCGCGGATTTCGCAGCGAGCTCAGCGCCGAGCGTGCCGCCGGCGCCGCCCCGGTTGTCGATCACCACCGGCTGGCCGAGCGAGGCGGTCAGCACCTTGGCGAGCGGGCGGGCAAACGCATCGGTGCCGCCACCAGGCGGAAAGGGCACGATCAGGCGGATCGGCTTGCTCGGCCAGGCCGCCTGCGCCAGCGCGCTTGCCGGCGTCAAGGCAGCGAAAACTCCGAACAGGGGCAAGAGCGCAAGCAGCACGCGAAGGCTCGGGGACAACATGCGCAGCGCGCGAGACATCATCGAGATACAGGACATCAAGGTCTCCTCAGGAGGTCTTTCAGCAGGGTGAAGAAAGCAAACTCAGGGCCGATCAGTTGAGCAGCAGCCCGCCATCGACCGGAATCGTCTGCCCGACAACATAGGCCGACATCGGCGAGGCGAGAAAGAGCGCGACCCCGGCCATGTCCTGGGGCGTGCCCAGGCGGCCGACCGGAATGCGGCGGATAGCCGCCTCAAGCCGTTGAGGATCACTCGTGGTCACCGCAGTCATCTTGGTGGCGACGAAGCCCGGGGCGATGCCGTTGACGCGAATGCCATCAGAGGCCCAGGCATCGGCCAGCGTGCGCACCAGACCGACCGCACCGGCTTTTGACGCGGCATAGGCCGGATTGCCGCGCGTCGCATGAAACGCAGCGGTCGAGCTCAGGATGATGATCTTGCCGCCAGCCGCCTTGAGCTGCGGATGGAAGGCCGCGCAGCAGGCCATCAGACTCGAAAGATTGACGTCGAGCACCTCGCGAAAACCCGGCATCGCATATTCGGCACGGCGATAAAGCACCTTGCCCTGCGACAGGACCAGTACATCGAGTCGGTCAAGGCGGGCCGCAGCCTGCGCCACCGCCTCGTCACTGGCGACATCGACCTGAACATAGTCGAGTCCGGCAAGGTCGGAGCCCGCTTCATCGGCGTACTCGGCCGCACTCGCGCGGGTTCCCCAGACCGTCACCGCAGCGCCTGCGGCCAGAAACGCCCGCGCAATGCCGTTGCCGATGCCGCTCGAGCCGCCAACCACCACCACGCGCTGGTCGCTGAAATCGAGCACACCCGTCCCGGCGCCATCAAAGGTCTTTGTCATGTCGTCTCTCTCCAGAAAACCCGTCAGAAAGTGCTCTTGGGCACCCTTCGATAAAGCAGATACACGCCGGCGACCACCATCGGGATCGACAGCAACTGGCCCATGCTCAGACCGCCCGCCAGCAACCCGAGAAAGGCATCCGGCTCACGCGCGAACTCGGCCAGAAACCGCAGGCTGCCATAGCCGGCCAGAAACAGGCCGGATATTCGACCCACCTCGCGCGGTTGGCGGGCATAGAGCCACAGAATCACGAAGAGCAGCAAGCCTTCGCCCGCAAATTGATAGAGCTGCGACGGATGCCTCGGAACCGGGCTGCCCGACTGGGGAAACACCATCGCCCAGGGCAGGTCGGTGGCCCGCCCCCAGAGCTCGCCATTGATGAAATTGCCCAGGCGCCCGGTGGCCAGACCCAGCGGCACCAGCGGCGCCACGAAATCCATCAGCACAAAATACGGGACGGCGCGGCGGCGGGCAAACAGCGCGCAAGCCAGCAGCACGCCGATCAGGCCGCCGTGAAACGACATGCCACCCTGCCAGACCGCAAAGGCTTCAAGCGGATGCTGCAGGTAGTAAGCGGGCTTGTAGAAGAACACATAGCCCAGCCGGCCACCCAGCACCACGCCGAGCACGCCGTAGAACAGCAGGTCCTCGACATCGGCCTTCTTGAGGCCGGTGCGCGCGCCGTCGGGGGTATGGCCGACCCGCCAGCAGCCCAGAAAATAAAACGCCGCGAAGGCGGCCAGATACATCAGGCCATACCAGCGGATGGCCAGTGGGCCCACTTGCAGCGCGATCGGGTCGAAATTGGGATGGATCAGCATCGAGGCATCGATTCGGGTCGGCCCGGGAGCCGACAGACAGTCTGCTAAAAAGCCGGCAGCGCAGCCGGCGCTCAACCCGAGGATCAGGCGAAATTGCGGCGCGGCTATCCGGACGCCAAAGGGCGATTGTCCCACGCCTTGCGACCGAGCTTCGAGCCGGGTCGACACCGCCATCCCGGACCCGCTCCGGCGCGGCCATTTTGCAATCGAATCGCCCGGCGTTAACCTCGGGGCCCGTTTTTCATTCTCGACCCGCTCCGGAGCCCGCGATGACCGCGAACCGCCGTTCCCGCAATATCACCGAGGGCGTTGCCCGCGCCCCCAATCGTTCGATGTACTACGCGATGGGCTATCGCTCGACCGACTTCGCCAATCCGATGATCGGCATCGCCAACGGTCATTCGACGATCACCCCCTGCAACTCGGGTCTGCAGCCGCTCGCCGACGCCGCCGTGGACGCCATCCGCGCCGCAGGCGGCAATCCGCAGACCTTCGGCACGCCAACGATTTCCGATGGCATGTCGATGGGCACCGAAGGCATGAAGTACTCGCTGATCTCGCGCGAAGTCATCGCCGACTGCGTCGAGACCGCGGTTCAGGGTCAGTGGATGGATGGCGTGCTGGTGCTGGGCGGCTGCGACAAGAACATGCCCGGCGGCATGATCGGCATCCTGCGCTGCAATGTGCCGGCCATCTATGTCTATGGCGGCACGATCAAGCCGGGACACTGGAAAGGCAAGGACCTCACGGTGGTGTCGGTGTTCGAAGCGGTCGGCGAGTTTTCTCGCGGCCGGATGAGCAATGAAGATTTCGACGGCATCGAAAAGAACGCGGTGCCCGGCACCGGTTCCTGCGGCGGCATGTTTACCGCCAACACCATGTCTTCCTCGTTCGAGGCGCTCGGCATGAGCCTGCTCGGCTCGTCGACCATGGCCAACCCCGATGCCGAAAAGCTCGTCTCGACGGCTGAGTCGGCGCGTGTTCTGGTGCAGGCCGTGCGCAACAACCTGCGCCCGCGCGACATCGTCACCCGTGAATCGATCGAAAACGCGGTCACCCTGATCATGGCCACCGGCGGATCAACCAACGCGGTGCTTCATTTCCTGGCGATCGCGCATGCCGCCGGCATCGAATGGACCATCGACGATTTCGAGCGCGTGCGCACGCGCGTGCCTGTGATCTGCGACCTCAAGCCCTCGGGCCAGTACGTCGCCACCGACCTGCATGCCGCAGGCGGCATTCCGCAGGTCCTGAAGCTGCTGCTCGATGCCGGCCTGATTCACGGCCACTGCATGACCATCACCGGCCGCACGCTGGGCGAAGAGCTCGCCGCCTGGCCCTCGGCGCCGCGTGCCGACCAGGATGTGATCCTGCCGCTCGATCGCGCCATTTATGAACAGGGGCATCTGGCCATCCTGAAAGGCAACCTGTCGCCCGAAGGCTCGGTCGCCAAGATCACCGGACTGAAAAATCCGGTCATCACCGGCCCGGCCCGCGTGTTCGACGACGAGCAGTCGGCCATGACCGCGATCATGGAAAACCGCATCAATGCCGGCGACGTGCTGGTCCTTCGCTATCTGGGCCCCAAGGGCGCACCCGGCATGCCTGAAATGCTGGCGCCCACCTCGGCGATCATCGGGGCAGGTCTTGGCGAATCGGTGGCGCTGATCACCGACGGGCGCTTTTCGGGCGGCACCTGGGGCATGGTGGTCGGCCATGTGGCGCCCGAGGCGGCGGCTGGCGGCAACATCGCGATGATCCACGAGGGCGACTCGATCACGGTCGACGCCCACCAGCTGCTGCTGCAACTCAATGTCGATGACGCCGAACTGGCCCGCCGGCGTGCTGCCTGGCAGGCGCCGGCGCCGCGCTATACCCGTGGGGTGCTTGCGAAATTCGCCAGGCTCGCCTCGAGTGCGAGCAAAGGCGCGGTCACCGATCTCTTCGAATAAGCGAAGGCGAAAGCCAGCGGGGCGCGGTCAGCGCCCGCCCCGTGCTTTCCTGAACTGCTCCGCAACCCGGTTTTTGTGCTGATCGGCCCACTCGGCCGCATCGACCGAACGACGGTCGCGACCGAAGAGGCGCTCGAGCCATTCAAACCAGATGATCGCCAGGCCCAGAGGCAGCAGGATCCACCACCAGGAAAGGGTCGCAATCACCCCGAACCCGGACAACTTTACGATCACCATGATGGCGCCAATCCAAACCAGGTACATCTGTGATGGTCCCGTCAGTCACATCTCGAAGAGGCTCCCCGAAACAGGGCCATGGCGTCGCTTCCGGTATGCCCGACGGACGCCGGCAACATCCGAACGGAAGCTGTCTTCAGAATCGCGATGCTTTGCTTCTGGACATCAACCCTTTCTGCCCGTACCTTCTTACAATCGTCTCTGGAGCCATGATGACCCTCGTCGCGATTCGACCTGCCCTCTTCGCGATTGCCTTGCTGAGTTCAGGCGCAGTCCATGCCAGTCCCGAACTGGCCAAATCCCGCAATTGCGTGGCCTGCCATGCGGTCGACAAGAAACTGATCGGGCCGGCCTACAAGGACATCGCCGCGAAATACGCCTCTGACAAGGACGCGATCGCACGGCTCGCCAAGAAGGTTCGCGCAGGCGGCGTCGGCGTCTGGGGCCAGATTCCCATGCCTGCCAACCCGCAGGTGAGCGACGACGACGCGATCACCCTGGTGACCTGGGTCCTGTCGGCCAAGTAAGTTCCGGCAGTTCGCCCCTTCCTCGAACGACCCAGCAGGACCTGCCTCAATGCAGTTCGACATCCTTTTGCAGCAGATCCTGAACGGCCTGGTCCTGGGCAGCGTCTATGCCCTGATCGCCCTGGGCTACACCATGGTCTACGGCATCCTGCAGCTGATCAATTTCGTGCACGGCGATGTCCTCATGGTCGGCGCGATGGTGGGGGTGACGGTGGTCAGTCTGCTCGCCAATTCGGGCTTGCCACTGCCGGTGATTCTCGTGATCGCAGTGGTCTGTGCGATTCCGGTGTGCGTGATCCTGTCGCTGCTGATCGAGCGCGTCGCCTATCGGCCGCTGCGCAATGCGCCCAAACTCGCGCCGCTGATTACCGCGATCGGCCTGTCGATCGTGATCCAGACCCTGGCCATGATCATCTGGAAGCCGAATCCGATCGTCTTTCCCGACCTGCTGCCGACCAAACCGATCGAGATCGGCCCGGCATTACTCGCCCCCAAACAGATGCTGATCCTGGTGGTCTCGGCGATCCTGATGATCGGACTGCTGCTGCTGGTCAACCGGACCAAGCTCGGACGCGCCATGCGGGCGACCGCCGAAAACCCCCGCATCGCCGGCCTGATGGGCGTCAATGCCAATCAGGTGATCGCGGTCACCTTTGCGATCGGCGCCTCGCTGGCGGCGGTGGCCGGTGTGCTGGTCGCCATGAACTACAACATTGCGCAGTTCAGCATGGGCTTCATACCGGGTCTGAAGGCCTTCACCGCAGCGGTGCTGGGCGGCATCGGCAACCTCGGTGGCGCAGTGCTCGGCGGCCTGCTGTTGGGCATCATCGAGAGCCTGGGTGCCGGCTATATCGGCGACCTCACCGGCGGCTTTCTGGGCAGCAACTATCAGGACATCTTTGCCTTCGTCGTGCTGATCGTGGTGCTGGTATTTCGACCGTCCGGCCTCATGGGCGAGCGGGTCGCCGACCGCGCCTGATCGCAGCCCTCACACACTCCGCACTGCCCGCACCGCCCGCACCACTTATCGCAGCAAGCATGCAATTTCCCTCATTCAAGGACAATCCGGTGGCCGCTTACGGCGCCACCGCGGCCATCGCCCTGGCACTGCTGGTGCTGCCCTTTCTGGCGGGCACACAGGGCAACGGCTGGGTGCGCATCATCGATTTCGCGCTGCTCTATGTGATGCTGGCGCTCGGGCTGAACATCGTGGTCGGCTATGCCGGACTGCTCGATCTCGGCTACGTGGCCTTCTATGCGGTCGGCGCCTATCTCTACGCGCTGCTGTCGTCGCCTCAGCTCGCCGAAAACTTCGAATTCATCCGGCAGATGTTTCCGGATGGCCTGCACAACTCGATCTGGCTGGTGGTGCCGCTGGGTGCGGGTCTGGCCGCCCTGTTCGGCGCGCTGCTGGGCGCACCGACCCTGCGGCTGCGCGGCGACTATCTGGCGATCGTGACACTCGGCTTCGGCGAAATCGTCCGAATCTTCCTGAACAACCTCAACGCCCCGATCAACATTACCAACGGTCCGCAGGGCATCACCAATATCGATCCGATTGAAATCGGCGGGGTGAGTCTGGGCAAGACCCAGACTTTCTTCGATATCGAAGTGCCTTCGGTCTATCTCTACTACTACCTGTTCCTGATCCTGGCGATCCTGATCATCATCGTCACCATCCGGCTGCAGGACTCCCGGCTCGGACGCGCCTGGATGGCGATCCGCGAAGACGAGATCGCCGCCAAGGCGATGGGCATCAATACCCGCAACGTCAAGCTGCTTGCCTTTGCGATGGGGGCCTCCTTCGGCGGTGTGGCCGGCGCGATGTTCGCGTCCTTCCAGGGCTTCGTGTCGCCCGAGAGCTTCACCCTCATGGAGTCGGTGGTGATCGTCTCGATGGTGGTGTTGGGCGGCATGGGCCATGTGCCCGGCGTGATCCTGGGCGCCATCCTGCTCTATGCCATTCCGGAGGTCCTGCGCTATGTGGCCAAGCCCGCCCAGCTCGCGATTTTCGGGCAGGAGCTGGTTGCCCCCGAGGCACTGCGGATGCTGCTCTTTGGCCTGTCGATGGTGGTGATCATGCTCTATCGACCCGCCGGCTTGTGGCCTGCCCGGCAACATGGCAGCTCAGCCGACGACAAAGCCTTGCGCGAATCGACGCCTGCCGCAACCGGCGCGGGGCAGCCATGAGTGCGATGCCGAACGCGATGACCTCGTCGGCCACTGCCTCCCCCGACGCACCGCTGCTGCTGGTGCAAGGTGCCGAGAAGCGCTTCGGCGGTCTGCAGGCCCTCTCAGATGTCGGCATCTCGATCGAACGCGGGCAAATCTATGGCCTGATCGGACCCAACGGCGCCGGCAAGACCACCTTCTTCAATGTCATCACCGGGCTCTACACCCCGGATGCCGGGCGCTTCGAGCTCAACGGCAAACCCTATTCACCGACCGCCGTGCACGAAGTGGCCAAGGCGGGCATCGCCCGAACCTTCCAGAACATTCGCCTGTTTGCCGAGATGACCGTGCTCGAAAACGTGATGGTCGGGCGGCACATCCGCACGCATGCCGGCGCCTGGGCGGCGATGCTCAGACTGTCGGCGCAGCGGCGCGAAGAGGCCGAGATTCGCGAGCGCTCGATGCAGCTGCTCGACTATGTCGGCATTGCACGCTATGCGCCCTATCAGTCGCGCACCCTGTCGTATGGCGACCAGCGCCGTCTCGAAATTGCGCGCGCCCTGGCCACCGAGCCCAGTCTGCTCGCGCTCGATGAGCCGGCGGCAGGCATGAATGCCACCGAAAAACTCGCCCTGCGTGAACTGCTCGAGAGCATCAGTCGTGACGGCAAGACCATCCTGCTGATCGAACACGATGTGAAGCTGGTGATGGGTCTGTGCGATCGGGTCACGGTGCTCGACTACGGCAAGGTCATCGCCCAGGGCCTGCCCGACGACGTCAAGCGCGACAAGGCGGTGATTGAAGCCTATCTCGGAGCCAGCAATGAGTGATGTGGCCACTGAGGTGGTGCTGGCGGTCAAGGGTCTGAAGGTGGCCTATGGCGGCATCCAGGCGGTCAAGGGCATCGACCTCGAGGTGCGCCGCGGCGAGCTGGTTGCGCTGATCGGTGCCAATGGTGCCGGCAAGACCACGACGCTCAAGGCGATCACCGGCACCCTGTCGCCCCGCGCAGGCGACATCGCCTTCGATGGCCAATCGATCATCGGTCGCGATGCCTTCCAGCTGGTCGGCCAGGGCCTGGCGATGGTGCCCGAGGGCCGGGGCGTATTCGCCCGCATGACCATCCTCGAAAACCTGATGATGGGCGCCTACACGCGCCAGGACACGGCGGGCATCAAGTCCGACATCGACCGGATGTTCGAGACCTTCCCGCGGCTGAAGGAGCGCGCCACCCAACTGGCCGGCACGATGTCGGGCGGCGAGCAGCAGATGCTTGCGATGGCCCGCGCGCTCATGAGCCGCCCTCGCCTGCTGCTGCTCGATGAGCCGAGCATGGGCCTGTCGCCGATCATGGTCGCCAAGATCTTCGAAGTGATTCGCGCCGTGTCGGCCTCGGGCACAACCTTGCTGCTGGTCGAGCAGAACGCGCGGCTTGCGCTCGAAGCTGCCGATCGTGGCTATGTGATGGACTCGGGTCTGATCACCATGACCGGCGATGCCGCGAGCATGCTCAACGACCCGCGGGTGCGGGCGGCCTATCTGGGTGAAGCGGCCTAGGCGCTGTCGGCCGCCGAGGTGAAGGCATCGGCAAAGAAGGCATCCGGCGGCAGTCCGCAACGCTCGACGAAATCGCGACGCGCCGAATCAACCACGATCGGCGCACCGCAGACATAGACCTGATGGGCCGACAGATCGGGCAGATCGGCCATCACCGCGTGATGCACGAAGCCGGTTCGGCCCTGCCAGTTGTCTTCGGGGAAAGCGTCTGATATCACCGGCACATAGCTGAAATCGCGAAGCTCAGAGGCCCACTGCAGGCACAGCGCATGGTGATAGAGGTCCTGGGGTCGACGCCCACCCCAATAGAGCGTCATCGGTCGCCGGATGTCCTTGTGGATCGCCTGCTCGACGATCGCCTTGATCGGCGCAAAACCGGTGCCGCTGGCCAGCAGCACGATCGGCGTGTCGGCGTCTTCCCGCAAAAAGAACGTTCCCATCGGCCCTTCAAAGCGCAGGATGTCCCGCTCCTTGACCGCCGGCTCGGTCACACCGAACAGCGCGTCGGTAAAGCGCCCGCCGGGCATGTGCCGGATGTGCAGCTCGATCTGCTCGGCGGCATGCGGTGCGCTGGCCATTGAATAGCTGCGGCGCGTGCCGTCCTTGAGGATCAGCTCGACATACTGACCGGCAAGATACTGGAGCCGTTCATTGGCCGGCAGCTGCAGCCGCATCACTGCCACATCGGGCGCGGCTCGCTCAATCGAGGCGATCCGGCAGGGCATCTTGCGAATCGGAATATCGCCTGCTGCCGCGATCACCCGCGCTTCGATCACCAGGTCTTCGCAGGCCTTCGCGCAACACAACAAGGCGAAACCCTGGGCGGCTTCGTCGTTGCGCAGCGCATTGGCCTGATGCGGTCCCTGCTCGAATCGACCGGCAATCACCTTCGCCTTGCATGAGCCGCAGGCGCCGTTCTTGCAGCCATAAGGCAGCACGGTGCCCTGGCGCAGACCGGCCTCGAGCACCGACTCGTCGGCGTCGGCTGAAAACTGTCTGCCACTGGGCATCAGACTGATGTTGAAGGGCATCTCGTAGAATCGGCGGGTGAAGAAACGATTGGTCAGACAGAGCAGCCCGCATTATGGCTCACTGCCCCGACGCTTCCGGCGAGCGCGTCTGGTGCTGCTGGGCTGCGGCGATGTGGGGCTGCGCTTTGTCAGGATGTATGCCGACCGGCTGCACATCATCGGCGTGGTGCGTCGCACGGAGGCACTCGATGCGGTACGGGCCGCGGGCGCCACGCCGCTGCGCATCGATCTCGACGACCTGCTGGCAAGTCGCCGACTGCGCGGTCTGGCCGCTTATGTGCTGCACAGTGCGCCGCCGCCCTCATCGGGCAAGGGCGACCCGCGAACGAAGCACGCGCTGCAGGCGATGCCGCAAGCCGCGGCATGGGTCTATCTGAGCACGACCGGTGTCTATGGCGACTGTGGCGGGGCACGCTTCGATGAAACCCGGGCGGTTGCGCCGCGCAACGAGCGCGCCCTGCGGCGGGTCGCGGCCGAAACGCTGCTGCGTCGGCGTGCTGCCAGTGGCGCGGCGCGGGTCAATGTGCTCAGAGTGCCGGGCATCTATGCCGGCGAACGACTGCCGGTCGAACGGCTGCAGCGCGGCACACCGGCGCTGATCGACGCCGACGATGTCTACACCAACCATATTCATGCCGATGACCTGGCCCGCATTGCATTTGCCGCACTGTGGCGCGGCCGCTCGCAAAGGGTGATTCATGCGGTCGACGACAGCGACATGAAGATGGGCGAGTACTTCGAGGCGGTGGCGCAGGCTTTTGGCTTGCCTTCGCCGCCACGCCTGCCGCGCGAGCAGTTGCGCGAAGCGGTCTCGCCGATGCTTCTGAGCTTCATGTCGGAGTCGCGTCGACTCGACAACCGCCGGCTCAAGCGCGAGCTGCGGGTGCGACTGCGTTTTCCGCAGGTCGCCGATTTTCTGAGGACCGTCGAGAAAGACCCGGGCTGAGGGTGTCTGAAGGCCGAGTGCGACTGGCCGAGGCGATATCGACCGTGATATTCTCGAAGGCTGCATTCAAGCTTGCTGTTGCAGTGTTTCGCAGCGCAGGCGATCAGGATTGCCGATGTAGCTCAGTTGGTAGAGCAGCGCATTCGTAATGCGAAGGTCGGGGGTTCGACTCCTCTCATCGGCACCAGCAAGCAAGCGGCTTTCGGCGTGCCTCGTCGATCAGGCATTCCCTGACATCGCAACCCATGCAAGACACACCAGAAATCCGCCCCGGCCAGTCCATTGAACTGCTGAAGGCATTGCATATCCTGACGCGCGACGGCCGCCTCAACCAGGACAGCCGGCGAAAACTGAAGCAGGTTTATCACCTGTATCAATTCATCGAGCCCTTGCTGCAGCAGATCAGGCAGGCGCAAGGCCATATCAGACTCGTCGATTGCGGAGCGGGAAAGTCCTATCTCGGCTTCATTCTGTATGACCTCTTTTTCAAATCACTCGCGCCCGGCTCGCAGGTCGTGGGCATCGAATCCCGCAATGAACTGGTGCTCAAATCCCGGGAGCTCGCTTCGCAGCTCGGCTTCGATGCCATGTCCTTCCTCAACCTGCAGGTCGATCAGGCGATTTCGAGCATGGCCAGCTCCAGCCTTTGCGCCGGGGCGGACATCGTCACAGCCCTGCATGCCTGCGACACCGCCACCGACGACGCCATCCGGTTCGCGCTGTCGGCAAAGGCACGCTTCATCGTGCTGGCGCCCTGTTGCCAGGCGGAAGTCGCAGCCGTGCTGCGCAAGAACAAGACGCCGCCACAGTCCGGCGAGCCGCTGGCGGCCATCTGGCGCCATCCCCTGCACACCCGCGAATTCGGAAGCCATGTCACCAATGTGCTGCGCTGCCTGCAACTGGAATCGCACGGCTATCAGGTAACCGTCACCGAACTGGTGGGCTGGGAGCATTCCATGAAGAACGAGCTCATCATCGCCAGCCTCAACAAGGATGTGCCGCGCCGGCGGGC
>CAIKZV010000244.1 GCA_903831925.1 uncultured Burkholderiales bacterium | reverse complement strand
CGCCCAAATCAGGTATGGTGCACCGCTGCGCACCGTGCGCTATGTGCTGGAACGTCGCAAGCTGCGCTGCCCCAATGCTGGGCCGGAGGATTTTGTCATGGCCCTGCCCGATGGCATGCTGTTCGTAAACATCCGCCGAGGGCCGTCTTGAGAGGTTTTCTCTTGATGGGTTATCGAGTGTCCTTATGGACGCACACGAAGACACCCCCCGCATTCAGATTTTGTCGGTTTCGGATACGGGTCGCCGCCGTCGCTGGACGGATGACGAGAAGGTTCGGATTGTTGAGGAAAGCCAACGCGACGGTATGACGATTGCAGATGTTGCGCGTCGGCATGCGATTTCGCGGTCGATGCTTTATGATTGGCGCTATCGCCAGAAGATTGGCCTTCTTGGCTGTCGTGCACCGTTCATGCGACTTGTTCGGCTGGAGGGCCATGCTTCGCCTGAAGTCATGCACCCTGCGCCGCCATCGCGCCCGGCGGTGCTGACCGTTGAGCTTGGCGAGCGGTGTCGCGTCACGATCCCTGCGGATTTTGATATGGAGGCTGCGGCGCGTTTGCTCAACGGCTTGGTGGTGGCGCGATGATTGCGTTTCCAGCGGGGACGAAGGTGTGGATTGCGGGCGGTGTGACGGACATGCGCTGCGGCATGAACGGCTTGGCGCTGAAGGTGCAGGCGGGGCTTGGCCGCGATCCGCAGGGCGGCGAAATCTTCTGCTTTCGCGGGCGTAAGGCCGACATGGTGAAGCTGATCTGGTTTGATGGCGTGGGCATGTCTCTCTATGTAAAACGCCTTGAGGCTGGGAAGTTTGTCTGGCCGTCGAGTGCCACGGGCGAGGCGGTTGCAGTCTCTGCCGCCCAGTTGGCTTATCTTCTGGACGGAATTGACTGGCGTAATCCGCGCTGGACACAGAGGCCGAAAAAGATGGGATAAGCGGGCTGAAGCGCCTGTATTTGTTGAACACTGTGGTTGCACATGGTAGAAATGGCCATGCCAGATACCACCTGTGAACTCGAGAAATTGCGCGCCGAACTGGCGGCCACGAAGGCCGACCTGGCGCAGGCTCGCGCGGTTGTTTCGACCTCCGAGGCGATGATCGCGGGCCTCAAGCTCCAGATAGCACTGCTGCGGCGCGAGACTTACGGCCACAGCGCCGAGCGGGCGGCCCGGCTGATCGACCAGTTGGAACTGCAACTCGAGGAACTGGTGACCGATGCCGCCGAGGATGCGATCTGTGCGCAGAAGACGACGCAGGTTGCGGCCTTCGAGCGCAAGAAGCCGGTGCGCAAACCGTTCCCCGAGCATCTGCCGCGTGAACGGGTGGTGGTTCCGGCGCCGACCGCTTGTACCTGCTGCGGCTCGGGCCGCATCGTGAAGATGGGTGAGGATATTACCGAGACGCTGGAGGTGGTGCCGCGCCAGTGGAAGGTGATCCAGACCGTGCGGGAAAAGTTCACCTGCCGCGCCTGTGAAAAGATCAGCCAGCCGCCTGCGCCGTTCCATCCGATCCCGCGCGGCTGGGCCGGCCCCAGCCTGCTCGCGATGATCGTCTATGAGAAATACGGCCAGCATCAGCCGCTGAACCGCCAGGCCGAGCGCTATTCGCGGGAAGGCGTGGAGCTGAGCCTTTCGACGCTGGCTGACCAGGTTGGTGCGGTGGCACAGCTGCTGAAACCGCTTCATGATCTTATCGAGGCGCACGTTCGCGCCGCCGTCCGGTTGCATGGCGACGACACCACCATGCCGCTGCTCGCCCGCGGCGGCACAAAGACCGCGCGGCTTTGGACCTATGTCCGCGACGACCGCCCCTTCGCGGGCACCGCCCCGCCGGCGGTGGTCTTCCGCTTCTCCCGCGACCGGGCCGGCGCACATCCGACTGAGCATCTGACCGGCTGGCAGGGCATTCTCCAAGCCGATGCCTATGCCGGTTACAACGACCTCTACCGGGGCGATCGCAAGCCGGGGCCTGTCCTGCCCGCGCTGTGCTGGTCACATGCTCGGCGCAAGTTCTTCGAACTGGCCGATATCGCGGGCAACATCCGCAAAGGCAAAGAAGCAAACGAAATCTCGCCCATCGCCTTCGAGGCGGTGAAGCGGATCGACGCCCTGTTCGAGATCGAGCGCGACCTGAACGGCCAGGACCCTGCCGCCCGCCTCGAGGCGCGCAAGGCGCGGTCGGCCCCGCTGCTCGAGGAACTCGAGCGATGGCTCCGGGCCGAGCGCGCGCTGCTCTCGAAGCACGCCAAGGTCGCGAAAGCGATCGACTATCTGCTGTCGCCCGGTCACTGGCCAGCCTTCACCCGTTTCCTGACAGACGGCCGGGTCTGCCTCAGCAACAACTGCGCCGAACGGTCGTTGCGCGGGGTGGCCTTGGGTAGAAAATCATGGCTCTTCGCGGGTTCCGAGCGCGGTGGGCAGCGCGCAGCCTTCATGTATTCCCTGATCGGCACAGCCAAACTGAATGGCATCGACCCGCAGGCATGGCTTGCCGATGTTATCGCCCAGATATCCGACCTGCCGGTCTCGCGCCTGCCGGAACTGTTACCGTGGAAATGGAAACAGCCAGAAGACCGGTCGGAGAAGGCCGCCTGATGGCGCGCGTCACGCATGCCCAATCCATCGGCGAAGTCGCCAAGACGATCGGTGAAAACCTCGAACTCGTCCAAGTCGTCACCGCCAATTCCGACAACATCGATTACGGCGAGATGATCTGGGTTGATGACGGCACCGAGGAAGGGATCAAAACCTTGTCGGACCGCGGCATCGAATGCCTGCAGGAACTCCTCGCTGACATCCGAACATGGCCTGGCGGCATCATCCAGTTCCTGCGCGACGAAGAGTGTGACCCCGACCTCATCCAACGCATAATGGCCGACGAGAAAAACCGTTAAGTCCAGACGGCCCTCGGCGTAGGTTTACAACGCAAAGCCGATTAGCGGGAGTTCTCTTTCTGACCCCGACGTCTTTAGCCTTCTGGATTGATGCCCAACGATCCTTATCGATTTCGTTTCAAGGCTGACATCGGATCGCCTCAAACCAATGATTTCAGCAATGCGGCAACCGGTTTCCCCAAGGATGGGCACTGACAGCCTTAGTCTCTTGCCT
>CAIKZV010000243.1 GCA_903831925.1 uncultured Burkholderiales bacterium | reverse complement strand
GTGCCTTGCGCTCATCGGTGATATCCGAGACCACCAGCCCGAGCGCATTGGCCTGGGTCGGCGCCGTCTGGCCAGGCTGAGCCTTGCCGCTGGCGGGGGCGCGGGCAGTCTGCTCGGACTGCATCTCGGCAACCGTCAGACTCAGCTCGCGCGGTGCGCCCTTGCGCCAGACCGAGACCGGCACCTTGGTTCCGGGTTTGGTATTGCCGACGATCCGCGGCAGGTCTGTCGAGCGCTCGATCGGTTTGTTGTCGAATTTGAGGATGATGTCACCGACTTCGATGCCCGCTTTTTCGGCCGGACCACCCGACTCGACATTGCGAACCAATGCGCCGGCCGCGCGAGTCAGCCCGAGCGGCTCGGCGACATCCTTCGTGACTTCAGCGATGCCCACCCCGATCCGTCCGCGGGTCACCCGACCGCTCGCCCGCAGCTGATCGCTCACCCGCATGGCTTCGTCGATCGGAATCGCAAACGAAATGCCCATGAAGCCGCCTGTGCGACTGTAGATCTGCGAATTGATGCCGATCACCTCGCCACGCATATTGAGCAGCGGGCCGCCTGAATTGCAGGGGTTGACCGCGACATCGGTCTGAATGAAAGGCAGGTAGTCACCGGTATCGCGACCCTTTGCCGAGACAATGCCGGCGGTGACAGTATTGTCCAGCCCGAAAGGCGAGCCGATCGCGACCACCCATTCGCCGACCCGCAGGCGGGCCGGATCGCCGATCTTGAGCATCGGCAGATTGGCCGCCTCGATCTTGACCAGCGCGACGTCGGTGCGGCGATCGGAACCGATGAGCCGCCCCTTGAACTCCCGCTTGTCGGTGAGCGTGACGTAAATTTCATCGGCGCCTTCGACCACATGGTGATTCGTCAGCAGGAAGCCATCGGCCGAGATGATGAATCCCGAGCCGACGCCGCGCGGCACCTCGGCGCCCGACCCATTGCCGTCACCGCGACCACGCGGTCCCTGCCCACCCTGCCCTGGCCCTTGACGCGGCGGAACGAAGCGGCGAAAGAATTCATAGAGCGGATCGTTCTCGTCCATGCCTTCGGGCATCTGCGGCGCGGCAGCCGGTGCAGAGCCCCGGGATCGTTCGGTGGTGCGAATATTGACCACCGCCGGCCCGGTGCGTTCGACCAGATCGGCAAAATCAGGCAATTCGCGCGAGCCCTGCGCGACCGCGCTGATCGGCATCAGGCTGCTGGCGGCTGACAGGGTCAGCAGCAGGAAGGTAAATATCAGTCTTGTCATGTCGAAGGATTTCCGGGTGACTGAATCAAGGATTGACCGCGAAGCTGCCAAAGCAGCCAGACATTAAGAACTCGCCATGACTCGGCAGGCATGGCATCGCGTCCGAGCAATAAGGTGATGCCTTGGCGGTTCGAGACGTGGTGGTCAGGAGATGGGGCTAATGCCATCACGATCAAGCCCGGCAATCGGCAGACCGATCGCATGCTGAGTTGCGTCGCAGGGCGGCCAGGCGAATCGCTGCAGAAAATCGATCCGTCGTCGTCAACGCTCAAGGAAGTCGCCTGCGCAGAGGCGGATCGCGTGAAGAGGCGACTCAAGGTCGAGGCGCCCAGCGCCGCAGCAATCATGATCAGCAAAGCAGCAAGCAGCCAACTCGCTTGCTCGCTGCCCTGGATCACGAAGCTTGGCCCAGCCAGCAGCGATGACGCCGACATCAGCAAACCGATCACCGGAATCGCGCCAGTGATCAGGGTCAAGGCGGTGGCGCGCACCGAGCGCCCCACCTCAATCTGAAAGGCGACGCTCACGATGCTGCCCCGTATTCAGACCAGGCGCTTGATGACCAGTGTGCCGTTGGTGCCGCCGAATCCGAAGGAGTTGGAAATGGCGGTATCGATGCGCATCGGCCGTGCCTCATTGGCGCAATAGTCGAGGTCGCACTCGGGATCCTGGTTGAAGATATTGATCGTCGGTGGCGACACCTGGTGATAGACCGCAAGTGTCGTGAAAATCGATTCGATTCCACCTGCTGCGCCAAGCAGGTGCCCGGTCATCGATTTGGTCGAATTGATGACGAGCCTGGAGGCGTGATCGCCGAAGGCAAGTTTGATCGCTTCGGTTTCGTTCTTGTCGCCGAGCGGTGTCGAGGTGCCATGTGCATTGACATACTGGATGTCGTCGGGATTGACATTGGCATTGCGAAACGCCGCCCGCATGCCGCGGGTTGGGCCGTTGCGATCGGGCGCGGTGATGTGGTGCGCATCAGCGCTCATGCCATAGCCGACAAGCTCGCCATAGATCCGCGCGCCACGCTTGCGGGCATGCTCATACTCTTCGAGCACCAGAACCCCAGCACCTTCGCCGAGTACGAAGCCGTCGCGATCGCGGTCCCAGGGCCGGCTCGCGGTCGTGGGGTCGTCGTTGCGACTCGACATCGCACGCGCCGAGCAAAAACCGGCCACACCCAGGGGAGAGATCGATGCCTCGGCACCGCCCGCGATCATCACGTCGGCATCGCCATATTCAATCAGTCGTCCGGCATCACCAATCGAATGAAGGCCTGTCGTGCAGGCCGACACCACTGCGTAATTGGGTCCCTGGAAACCATGCATGATCGAGACCTGACCCGACACCATGTTGACGATCGAGCCCGGCACAAAAAACGGCGACACCCGGCGGGGACCGCGTTTGACCAGTTCGTCGTGATTGTCTTCGATCATCGGCAGGCCGCCGATGCCCGATCCCACGATCACGCCGACCCGTTCGGGATCGACATTGTCTGCGGTGATGCCCGCATCGAGCACCGCCTGAGACGACGCAGCGATGCCGTAGTGAATGAAGGTGTCGAAGTGACGCGCTTCTTTCGCGGGCAACCAGGCATTGATATCGAAGCCCTTGACTTCACCGGCGATCTGCGAGGTGAAGGCTGAGGCATCGAAGTGAGTGATGGGGCCGATGCCGCTCTTGCCCGCAAGCAGGCTTGCCCAGCCGGTGGCAACATCATTACCGACCGGGCTGATCAGCCCGAGTCCAGTTATAACGACTCTACGACGGCTCATCGAGAGCTCACTCCGCTAAGCAGTAATTCAGCCGGCACCGACGTGCCGACGAAAAAAGATTCCAAAACCGGGTCAGGCCGATTTGGGATGGGCGGTCACGTAATCGATCGCCTGCTGAACCGTGGTGATCTTCTCGGCTTCTTCGTCGGGAATCTCGGTCTCGAATTCATCTTCAAGCGCCATGACCAGTTCGACGGTGTCAAGCGAGTCGGCGCCGAGATCGTCAACAAACGACGATTCGGTTTTGATCTCGGATTCGTTCACCCCCAACTGCTCGGCGACGATTTTCTTGACGCGTTGTTCGATGTCGCTCATTTCGTGTCCTTTTACTTGTGTGTGGCAGAGGCACCCCAACGGCACTGCTCTGCAGAAATGCGGCGGGCGATTCTAGCACTCCGCATCATCGTCCCGGAATCGATCGGCCCCGGGATCTTAAGCCGTTTGGCCAATCAGGCCATGTACATGCCGCCATTCACATGGAGGGTATTGCCGGTGATGTAGCCCGCAAGCGGGGAGCACAGGAAACCGACCGTTGCGGCCACCTCGGCGACCTC
>CAIKZV010000242.1 GCA_903831925.1 uncultured Burkholderiales bacterium | reverse complement strand
GGCTAGCATCCAGCGTCGAATGGCGCGATGCCAGTCAGCACTGTCGAACTGACAGCAGGCAACGTCAGACTCGGAGAATATTCAACGCTGCACGAGAATTCGAAGCATCCGGCGTAGTGGCTCGGCCGCGCCCCAAAGCAGCTGGTCGCCGCAGGTAAACGCGCCAAGATAGTCGGGGCCCATCGCGAGCGTGTGCAGTCTCCCGATCGGCACCTGCAGGGATCCGGTCACGGCGGCCGGCGTCAGTTCGTGCTCCGAGCGTTCGCGCTCATTGGGCACCACCTTTACCCACTCATTGCCCCCGGCCAGCAGCGCGCTCACTTCGTCGATGGGTACCGCCTGACGTAACTTGATCGTCAGCCCCTGCGAATGACATCGCATGGCGCCCACCCGGACACACAACCCGTCCACCGGGATGCTGCCGGGCGTGCGAAACGCTGGGCCGCCCAGAATCTTGTTGAGCTCGGCACCGCCCTTCCATTCTTCCTTGGTCTGGCCATGGTCAACCGGCACATCGATCCAGGGAATGAGAGAGCCAGCGAGCGGAGCGCCCCGAAAATGCTGGGTTGGCATTCCGGTACTCCGGATCGCCGCAGTCACCTTGCGGTCAATCTCCAGAATCGCCGAGGATGGGTCGGCGAGCTCCGACGCCACCGCCGCATGCAGAACACCCATCTGCGCCAGCAGTTCGCGCATGTTTTGGGCCCCGGCGCCAGAGGCCGCCTGATAGGTCATGGCACTGATCCACTCCACATACCCCGCGCGCAGCAAGCCCCCCATCGCCATCATCATCAGCGAGACGGTACAGTTACCGCCGATGAAATCGCGAATTCCCGACTTCAAGCCGGCGTCGATGACGTCACGGTTTACCGGATCCAGCACAATCAGCGCGTGATCGCGCATGCGCAGGGTCGAGGCCGCATCAATCCAGATGCCCTGCCAACCGGCCGAGCGCAACTGCGGATAGACCACCTGCGTCCAGTCGCCGCCCTGACAGGTCAGGACCACGTCCATCCGGCCCAGTGCCGCGAGATCTGACGCATCCTGGAGGCGCGTCTCGCCACCCGGCTGTCCCAGCGCAGGCGCTTCACCCCCGGCGTTGGACGTACTGAAAAAGGTCGGCTCGATCAGCGCAAAGTCGCCCTCTGCCTGCATCCGGTCGAGCAGCACCGACCCGACCATCCCTCGCCATCCCACCAGTCCAACTCGCAGCACAGTCATTCTCCAGAATGCAATTCAACCAGGACGCATCAGCCCAGCGCAGCGACCACAGCATCCCCCATTGCCCGACAACCGACCGTAGGCTCACCCGCCTGCGCAATATCGCCGGTACGGGCCCCTTGCGCCAGAACCTTGCGCACAGCGCCTTCGACCCGCTGCGCAGCCTGCTCCTGGTGCAGCGAGTGGCGCAGCATCATGGCCAGCGAGAGAATTGTCGCCAGGGGGTTGGCGAGGTCTTTGCCGGCGATATCGGGCGCCGAACCGTGAATCGGTTCATACATGCCAAAACCCGAGGCATTGAGCGAAGCACTGGGCAGCAGACCGATGGAACCGGTCAGCATCGAGGCCTCGTCCGAGAGAATGTCGCCGAACATGTTGCCGGCGAGAATGACATCGAACTGGCGCGGATTGCGCACCAGCTGCATTGCTGCGTTATCGACCAGCATGTGCGCGAGCGCCACGTCCGGATAATCCCGACCGACCTCGGTCACGACATCCTTCCAGAGCTGGGTGGTCTCGAGCACGTTGCTCTTGTCGATCGACGTGACCTTGGCGGAACGCTTGTGCGCCGCCTGGAAGGCCGAATGCGCAATCCGGCGAATCTCGCTCTCGGTATACCGCATG
>CAIKZV010000241.1 GCA_903831925.1 uncultured Burkholderiales bacterium | reverse complement strand
GAGACCACCATCGGGCCGCGCGAATCCATCAGTCGGCCGAGCACCGGGCTCAGAAAGGCCGACACCATGAAACCGAATGAGAAAGCACCGGCAGTGATTGCGCGATCCCAGCCGAATTCCTGCAGGATCGGCGGAAACAGCAATGAAAAGGCGGTGCGGGCATTGACCCCCACGCCCATGGTCACGAATACCACCGCGACCACGATCCAGCCGTAAAAAAAGGGCAGACGCCGCGCGAATTGGGCAAGCAAGGGGGTCTCCTGATGGCGGCTCGACACTTTCGGACGAGCGTTCGAGCTTATCTGATTTGTGTTCGGACCCGGGCTTGCCTAAGCTTGCCGGCTTTCGTAGGAGTCTGCTCATGCCGATCGAACATCTCGACGTCCTGGTGGTGGGTGCCGGGATTTCCGGCATCAGCGCTGGGTACCACCTTCAGGATCAGTGCCCCGGCAAGTCCTGGGCGATCCTCGAGGCCCGCGCCGACATCGGCGGCACCTGGGACCTGTTCCGCTATCCCGGCATCCGCTCCGACTCCGACATGTATACCTTCGGATTCGGCTTCAAGCCCTGGACCGCCGCCAAGGCCATCAGCGACGCCGAAACCATCCGCACCTATCTGCATGAGACGGTGCGCGAGTTCGGCATCGATCGGCACATCCGCTTCGGCCACCGTATCCGCCGCGCGAGCTGGTCCTCGATCAACGGCACCTGGACGGTCGACATCGATCGCGAGGGCGCCGAGCCCCTGCAGCTGAGCTGCAAGTTTCTGTTCATGTGCACCGGCTACTACAACTACGAACACGGCTACACGCCCCACTTCCCTGGCGTCGAGAAGTTCAAGGGCCGCATCGTCCATCCCCAGCAGTGGACCGACGACATCGACTGGGCCGGCAAGCGGGTGGTGGTGATCGGCAGCGGCGCCACCGCGGTGACCCTGGTGCCCTCGATGGCAGCGGACGCGGCGCATGTGACCATGCTGCAGCGATCGCCGACTTATGTGGTGTCACGCCCGGCCGAAGATGCGGTCGCCAACCGGCTCGCCAAATTTCTGCCGCGCAAGCTGGTCCATTCGCTGGTGCGCCTGAAAAACGTCGCCTTCGGCGCCTGGTTTTTCAACATCTGCCGCACCCAGCCCGAAAAAGCGAAGGCCGGCCTGCTCTCGCTGGTGCGCAAGCAGCTGCCGCCCGATTTCGACGTGGCCAAGCACTTCACCCCGAAATACAACCCCTGGGAACAGCGCCTTTGCCTGGTGCCGAACGGCGATCTGTTCAAGGCGATCCGCTCGGGCAAGGCCTCGGTGGTCACCGACCATATCGATGCCTTCAACGAAACCGGCATCCGGCTTAAATCGGGCGAGCAGCTCGATGCCGACCTGGTGGTCACCGCCACCGGACTCGACCTGAAGTTCATTGCAGGGCTCGAGGTGATCGTCGACGACCGACCGGTCGATGTGACCCGTTCGCTGCCCTACAAGGGCATCATGCTCAGCAACGTGCCCAATCTCGCAACGGTGTTCGGCTACACCAATGCCTCCTGGACGCTGCGTGCCGATCTGGTCTGCGAATATGTCTGCCGCCTGATCAACCACCTCGACGAGGTCAAGGCGGACTGGGTCACGCCGCGGGTTCGCGATAGCGACATCACGCCGACACCCTGGGTCGATTTCTCATCGGGCTATTTCCAGCGCGGTCTGAACAGATTCCCCCATCAGGGCTCCAAGGCGCCCTGGAAGACCGAGCAGAACTATCCTCGCGAAATCATGTCGCTGCGCTTTGGCGGCGTGGCCGACACCAATCTCGAATTCGGTCGGGCCGAGACCTCGGCGCGCGGGCGCAAGGAAGCGCTCGCGACCACCGCCTGAGGACCATCACGCGCGCTGCGGCGCGAGCGTGGTGCTCCACAGCGATGCGCCATTGATCTCACGAAGATGGACCGTCATCGCCGCGGTCTTGCCGTCGATCTCGACCTCGCCGAAATACTGGCCGCCGGCCATCGGTGATTCATTGACGATGCTCGCCTTGGGCGCCTTGACGAATTTCACCTCGGGGCCGAAGGTCCGGTCGAGTTCATTGGGACCGAAACCGCCCGAGTGCAGCGGACCGCCCACAAACTCCCAGAAGGGATCGAAGTCCTGGAAGCTGGCGCGATTCGGATGGTAGTGATGCGCGGCGGTGTAGTGCACGTCGGCCGTCAGCCACAAGGTATTGCGGATATGCCGGCGCTTGATGAACGACAGGAGCCCGGCAATCTCAAGCTCGCGGCCACGAGGCGCGCCGTCGTCGCCATTGGCCACCGCTTCCCAGCGGTTGCGACCCTGCGCATCCTTGCCGTCGCCCACCTGCAGGCCGATCGGCATGTCGCTCGCAATCACCTTCCAGACCGCGCGGCTGGTGCTCAGGCCATCACGCAGCCAGGCGAGCTGCGCTTCGCCAAGATAGGTTGACTCGGCATCGATGGTGGTCTGCAGGTTTGCGGTATTGGGGCCGCGATAGCTGCGCATGTCGATCACGAACACATCGAGCAGCGGGCCATACGAGAGCTTGCGATAGACCCGCGCTTCTTCGTCCTGGGCATGCCAGCGCATCGGCGCGTTCTCGAGGAATGCGCGCGTCGCCCGCTCGGTCAGCAGCGGCACGCTCTTTTCGGTGTAGCGCTTGTCGGCCGCGAGGTCTTTCGAGGGTGACCAGTTGTTGGTGACCTCATGGTCGTCCCACTGCCAGATCTGCATCACTTCGCTGTTGAAGCGGCGCACATTGGCATCGAGCTGGTTGTAGCGATAGTTGCCGCGAAACTCCTTGAGCGTCTCGGCCACCTTGCTCTTTTCTTCGGTGAGCACATCGTTGCGCCACAGGCTGCCGTCGGGCAGTTTCACCTCGGCCTGGATCGGGCCGTCGGCATAGATCGTGTCGCCGGAGTGAATGAAGAAATCGGGATCGCGCTTGCGCATGGCCTCATAGATGCGCATGCCGCCGAAAGCCGTGTTGATGCCCCAGCCCTGACCGGCGGTGTCGCCCGACCACAGGAAGCGGATATCGCCGGCGCGATTGGGTGCAGTGCGAAAGTGGCCGGCCATCGGCTCGGAGAGTGTGCCGGCGATGATGTCTTCGAACTGCACGCGATAAAAGATGTCCTGGCCTGCGGGCAGGCCGGTGAGATCGACGCGCGCGCTGAAGTCGCTCAGCTCGGTGGCATAGGGGCCGCGCACGCGCTTCGCATCGGCAAAGCTCGAGGTGGTCGACCAGTCGATCCACATCCGGGCCGGCCGATCGGTGCGCGCCCAGACGATGCCGCGATCGCTTTGCACATCGCCGCTTTGAACGCCCGACGGAAAGCCGGGCCGGGCACGGTCAAGCGTCACGACCGCAGGAGCCTGGGCATGGGCGAGGATCGACGTCAGTCCGCCACCGCCAAGGGCGGCAGACGCGACAATCAGTTGGCGACGGGGACGCGCGATTTGGGTCATGGCAGCACTCGCTTGATGGCAAAACGCGCAGTGTTGCCGACCCAGATTGCACGGGAGAGACGAGCGCCCCTATCAGGCGCCCATATCAGGCGCCGATTTCGGGCATCAGCCGGGTCGTTCGCCGTCGGCGGCTGCGACCGGTATGCTTGGCGCCAGCCATTCCAACACACATCCCGAGCCGAGACACCCCATGAAGATGCCCCTTGAAGACGTTGTCGTCCTTGACCTGTCGCATGCCCTCGCAGGCCCGCACTGCTCGACCATGCTGGCCGATTACGGCGCGACGGTCTTCAAGCTCGAGTCGCCCGACGGCGGCGACATCTCGCGCGCCTGGGGCGCAGCGGCTGGCGGCGGTGGTGCCGAGTCGGCCTATTTCGTCTCACTTCATCGCAACAAACGCGGACTGTCGATCAACCTCAAGAGCCCGGAAGGCAAGGAGCTCTTCCTGAAGGTGATCGAGAAAGCCGACGTCATGATCGAGAACTTCCGCCCGGGCGCGCTCGAAAAACTGGGCCTGGGTTATGAGGCAGTCAGTGCCCGCAACCCCGGCATCATCTATACGTCGATCTCGGGATTCGGCCAGGACGGCCCCTATCGCGAGCGGGCCGCGATGGACCTGATCCTGCAAGCCGAAAGCGGCATGATCAGCATCACCGGTGAAGAAGGCGGCAGCGGCGTGCGTTGCGGCACCTCGATCGCCGACATGACCGCCGGCATGTATGCCGCCTTCGGCATCATGCTG
>CAIKZV010000240.1 GCA_903831925.1 uncultured Burkholderiales bacterium | reverse complement strand
GGCTCGCTGGGCGGATCAGCGCGTGACCTTGCGCGGTGGCGCGACCGGCTTGCCGATTCGCTGGCTGTCTGCGATCGGCGCCGAGCGCTACCTGAAGCTCGACGGCGACAAGGCTTTGCGACTTGGCGCGACCTTCGATCTGAGCGGCACACCGGGCAAGGTCGACAGTGTGCGCGGCCGGCTGGCCGTCTTTCGCGAATCGGGCGATCTGCTGATCGCCACTGATGGCCCCGATGCCGCGGTGGCGTCGATTCCGCCCAACGCCTCGACGGTGGGACTGCTTGCCGGTCTGCAGCAGTTCGATCTGAAGGTCGATGCCGGCGGCGACCGATTGAACGCCACCGTCGATATCCGCGGAACGGCGATTGGCAGTATCCGTGGCGAGGCGTCGGCGCCGCTGCAGTGGCCTGCCGGCAGCGCCTTGCCCGATCTGGCGGTACCCCTGAACGGGACGGTCAACCTCGACCTGCCGAGCCTGACGATTACCCGCGGCATGGTGGGTGATGCCTGGCGCATCGATGGTGCGCTGAAGGCCGCGCTGACGCTCGCCGGCACGCTGCGCACGCCGCGTATCAGCGGTCGTATCGAGGGCTCGCGGCTGCTGGCGCTGCAGCGAGAGCTCGGCATGCGTCTGACCGATGGCGAGCTGGCCGCCACCCTGCAGGACAATGTCGTTACCATCCAGAAGATGCGATTTGCCAGCGGCAAGGGCTCGGTGAGCATGAGCGGCACGCTGCGCGCCGACGATCGCAGCGAAGCGGTGGTGGTCCTCGATCAGATGCCGATTCCGCTGGGCGCCGGGCAGCGGCTGTCCTTGTCGGGCGACGCCACCGCCACCCTGCAGACCGGTCGGCTCAACCTGCGCGGCAGTCTGCGTGCCGACGAGGGCGTCATCGAGATCAGCTCACCCTCGGGGTCAGATCTGGCCAAGGATGTGATCGTGGTGCGTAAATCGGCTCAGGCGGCATCGCCGGCCGCCGCCGCCGCGGCTGCACGCGCTGCGCTTTCCGCCGGCGACCCGGCGGATACCAGGGGCTTTCGCATTGTCAGCAATCTGCAGATCGATCTGGGTGACCGCTTCAAGGTCTGGGGCTCGGGGGTCGATGCCCGACTGACCGGACAGCTCAGCCTGCGGGGGCGCCTGCCGGACGCGCCGCGCATGACCGGCACCGTCCGAGTGGCTAGCGGGACCTATACCGGCTTCGGGCAGCGGCTCGAGATCGAGCGCGGCACGCTGGTGTTCAGCGGACCGGTCGACAATCCGGCCATCGACATCGAGGCCTATCGCCGTTACCTGCCGGTCGAGGCGGGCGTGGCGATCAGTGGTACCGCCCGCGCACCGCAGCTCAAGCTGGTGTCCCGCCCCGATGTGCCCGATCCCGACAAGCTGTCCTGGCTGGTGCTGGGCACAGGGGCCGACACTGCGCGCGGCGCCGGCGGGGGGTCGGCGGCGCTGCAGACCGCCGCGGCGGTCCTGCTGGCATCGGGTGATCCCAATGCCACCGCACCCAGCCTGGCCCGCACCTTCGGTCTGGATGTGCTCTCGGTTCGCACCGGGCAGGGCGGCAGCATCAGTGATCCCGGCTCGGCCGCCAGCTCCGCGCAGGACAGCATCGTGACCCTGGGCAAACGGATCACCGACCGGCTCTTTCTGAGCTACGAGCAGAGCCTGCGCGGCCTGCAGAATCTGGTGCGCCTGCAGTACGAGCTGACCGAGCGCTTGAGCGTGCGGGCCAGCGGCGGCACGACCAATGCGGTCGACATGATCTGGAGCTATCGCTACGACTGAGCGGCGGTGGTGCTGAACGCAATGCCCAGCCGGGTGGCCAGAGCAGCAAGCTGCTTGTCGCGCGTCCAGAGCAAGGTGTTCGGCGTCAGAAGGACGCCCGCGAGTAAGGCCATGTCAATGGCGGCGCAGCCCGAGTCGTGCAGTCTGTGCCTCTCGATCAGGGCAAGTGTCTCTTCGGTCGTCGCAAGGACCGTATTCTGCAAGCGCTGCAGATCGGCGATTGTGCGCTCGCGTGGAGCCGGGGGTGTTCCGCAGGCGATTTCAAGCACGACAAGCGGATGGCAAACAATCCGATCGATCGCAAGCAGTGATTGAAGCAGCGGGTCGGCGCGGCGGAAATGCGCAATCCAGACCGATGTGTCGGCGAGGACCAGGCTCATCGTCCCGGTCGTTGAGCGGGTTTGCGGCGAGGAACGGCCTTCATGGCCGGGGCTTTGCCGCCGAGGGCGGCGAGGCGTTTGCCGGCCTGCACCCGTACGAAGACCTTCATTGCCTCACGAAACAGGTCGCCCTTGTCCATTCCCGGATCGGCGACATCCAATGCCCGCTGATAGAGCTCGTCATCAATGGTGACCGTGGTTCTCATGCGCCGCTCCAGCATCAAATTTGATGCAGTTTATCTTCAAAATTGATGACTGCGGATGTGGATTGCATCGCGGCCTACCGGAAAACCAGCCCCGCGAACTGCCCGCTCGTGCGCCATGCATCGAGATACTTGAAGTACGCAGTCGCCCCGGCCGGATAGCCGACATTCAGTTTCGCAGCCGGCCCCGGGTCCTGGCCTTCATTGTTGTAATAGCCGGGTGTGCAGTCGGGTGAGCTGGTCATCCGGCCCGGGCTGTTGCGCAGCAGATCGACCCACTCGTTTTCGGCAACGTCGCTTACCTCGATTTCGCGATGGCCACAATCGAGCGCATGTCGCACCATGACCGCGATCGTGCGCGCGGCCTCGGTCAGGTTGTGCGGCACATTCGAGATCAGGTTGGCGCCTTGTGTGGGTTGTACGAAAAACGCATTAGGAAAGCCGTGCACATGGATGCCGTGCTTGCTGCGCATGCCCTGCGCCCAGTAGTCCGACAGCTTGCGCCCGGCGCGACCCACCAGATCAAACCCCGCCCGACGCGCAAGCGGCGTCCCCACCTCGAAGCCCGAGGCATAGATGATGCAGTCGACCGGATACTCGATGCCGCCCACCACGATGCCGGTCTCGGTGATCCGC
>CAIKZV010000239.1 GCA_903831925.1 uncultured Burkholderiales bacterium | reverse complement strand
GGGCAAGATGCGCAAGATCACCGAGGAAGGCGTGCGCTTTGCCTCGCCGATCGACGGCGCCAAACTCATGCTCACACCCGAGGAGTCGATGCGCATCCAGCGCTCGCTCAACTCGGATATCGCCATGGTCTTCGACGAGTGCACGCCTTATGAAATCGACGGGCGCATTGCCACGATCGACGAGGCGGCCACCTCGATGCGCCTGTCGATGCGCTGGGCACGGCGCTCGCGCGACGCCTTCGACGCGCAGCAAAACCCGAATGCACTCTTTGGCATCGTGCAGGGCGGCATGTTCGAGGATCTGCGCGACGAGTCGCTGGCCGGTCTGCTGGAGGTCGGCTTTCACGGCTATGCCATCGGCGGCCTGTCGGTCGGCGAGCCGAAAGAAGACATGATGCGGGTGCTCGACCATATCGCCCCGCGCCTGCCGGCGCACGCGCCGCGCTATCTGATGGGCGTGGGCACGCCCGAAGATCTGGTGGCGGCAGTCGGCATGGGCATCGACATGTTCGATTGCGTGATGCCGACCCGCAATGCCCGCAACGGCTGGCTCTTCACGCGCTTCGGCGACATCAAGATCCGCAACGCGAAGCATCGCGACGATCCGCGCCCGCTCGACGAGCGCTGCACTTGTCACACCTGCCGGCATTTCTCGCGGGCCTACATCCATCATCTGAACCGGGTCGACGAGATCCTCGGCGCCCATCTCTCGACCCTGCACAATCTGCACTATTACCTCGAGCTCATGGCCGACATGCGCGAGGCAATCGGGGCAGGCCAATTCGAGGCCTTTCGGGCCACCTTTCATGCCGACCGGGCCCGCGGCACCGGCTGATATACTCGCGGCCTTCAAAAGTCGCGCCAAAACAAGGATCTAGACCGTGTTTATTTCAAACGCCTATGCGCAGGCCGCCGCCGGCGATACGCAACAGCAGCTGCTCGGATTTCTGCCGATCATTCTCATGTTCGCGGTGCTCTATTTCCTGATGATCCGCCCGCAGATGAAGCGCGCCAAGGATCAGAAGCAGATGATCGACGCGCTCGGAAAGGGCGATGAAGTGATCACCGCCGGCGGCATCGTCGGCAAGATCACCAAGGTCGGCGACAGCTACGTGACGATCGAAGTCGCGCGCCGCGGCGAAGAGGGCATCGAGATGAATCTCCAGAAATCGGCGATCCAGACCCTGCTGCCCAAGGGCTCGATCAAAGCCATCTAAGGACTGAGCCAGCGTGAA
Source organism: uncultured Burkholderiales bacterium (assembly GCA_903831925.1). Lineage (GTDB taxonomy): Bacteria > Pseudomonadota > Gammaproteobacteria > Burkholderiales > Burkholderiaceae_E > UBA4615. Next base: position 794 of record CAIKZV010000239.1, on the reverse strand, counting down.
CCGATTCCCGGTCTGGAAATACATCGTCATCGCGCTGGCGGTGGCCTTTGGCCTGCTCTACACACTGCCCAACTTTTTCGGCGAATCGCCGGCGGTCCAGGTCTCGAGCGCCAAGGCCACCGTCAAGGTCGACACCGCTTTGCTCGGTCGCATCGAGCAGGCGCTCACCGCGGCCGCGATCAGGCATCAGGGCATTACGCTCGACAGCAACTCGATCAAGGTCAGGCTGCCTGACACCGACACGCAGCTCAAGACCAAGGACGTGGTGCTGCGCACGCTCAACCCCGATCCGGCTGATTCCACCTATGTGGTCGCGCTGAATCTGCTGTCGGCCTCGCCGCAATGGCTGACCAGCCTGCATGCCCTGCCGATGTATCTCGGCCTCGATCTGCGCGGCGGCGTGCATTTCCTGCTGCAGGTCGACATGAAGGCCGCGCTCACCAAGCGCGTCGACGCCACCGCCGGCGAACTGCGCAGTCTGCTGCGCGAAAAAAATATCCGCCATGGCGGCATCGCCCGCAATGGCGACGCCATCGAGATCCGGTTTCGCGAAGAAACGGTCATGACCCGTGCTCGCGAGCTGATGCGCGATGCCAATCCCGATCTGCAGATCGTCGAGGCGCCGGCCGAGGGCGGCGACCGCAAGCTGAGCGTCACGCTCTCGCCGCAGGCCGAGCGGACGCTGCTCGACAGCTCGGTCAAGCAGAACATCACCACCCTGCACAACCGGATCAACGAACTCGGCGTGTCCGAGCCGGTGATCGCGCAGCAGGGCGCCGATCGCATCGTCGTGC
>CAIKZV010000238.1 GCA_903831925.1 uncultured Burkholderiales bacterium | reverse complement strand
GAGAACAAGGGTGGCGCCGGGGGCAGCATCGGCATGGATGCGGTGGCCAAATCAGGCGATGGCCACACGCTGGCCTTTGCGGCGGTCAGCCCGGTCACGCTCAATGCCCACCTCATGAAGCTCGCCTACGACCCGCTCGCCGATCTGGTGCCGGTGGCCTGCGTGATGGTCTCGCCGGTCTGGCTGCTGGCCACACCGCTCTTTACCGGTCGCAGTTTTGCCGACGTGCTCGCCCAGTCTCGGGCCCGGCCGGGGTCACTGCGACTGGCCACCTCGGGCGTCGCCAGCGTTGGCCACCTGATGCTCGAGCAGATCCGCGACAAGGCCCGCGTCGACATCGTCCATGTGCCCTACAAGGGCGGCGGGCAGATCTTCACCGACGCGGTGGGCGGGCAGTTCGAGCTGCTCACCACCAACCCCGGCCCGGCGGTCAATCCGCAGGTGGCCAAAGGCACACTGCGTCTGCTGGCCGTGGGCGCACCGCGCCGCCTCGAGACTCACCCCGAGGTGCCGACACTGGCCGAGCTCGGTTTTGCCGAGGCCAACCTGACCTCGACCTTTGGCCTCTTCGCGCCGGCAAGCATGCCGAACGCAATCGTGCAGCGGATCAACGAGGAGGTCGACCGCCTGCTGCTGCAACCCGAGCTGCGCGCGCGGCTGATCGAGACCGACAACCTGCCGGCACCGATGTCTCAGGCCGACTTTGCATCGCTGGTCAGGCGTGAATACGAGTCCAACGGCCGGATCGTGCGATCGGCCGATATCCGCGCGCAGTGAGGCGACCGGCTCAGCCCAGAAAGCCCAAATTGACCGGATAGTCGACTGAGCCGAAATTCTTCAGATTCGGCAGGACTGACGGCAGCTCGGCATCGGTCACACCAAACCATCGAGCCAGCGTCGCGGCATATTGATCGACCGAGGTGCTCGGCAGCAGCCGGCCCTGCCCGACATGCCACTGATCCTCGGCAGCCGCGGTGTCGCTCACACTGACCGGCGGCGCTTTGCCATAGAAGGCCGCCCCCCTCACCGCGCCGCCCATCATCAGATGGTGCGAGCCCCAGCCATGGTCCGAGCCATCGCCGTTGGAGCTCAGCGTGCGGCCGAAATCGGAAGCAGTGAAGGTGGTGACCTGATTGGCCACACCGAGCTCAACGGTCGCCTGATAGAACGCGGTCATCGCGTCGTCGACCTTCTTGAGCAGCGGCCCATGCTTGGTGTCGAGATAGTCGTGCAGATCGAAGCCGCCCAGCGACACCATGAACACCTGACGTTTGGCCCCCAACGCGCCACGCGCACCGATCAGCTGGGCCACCATCTTGAGCTGGTCGGCCAGGTCATTGCCGGACGCAAACGCGGTCTTGAGCGAGACCCCCGCGAGGCCGGCCGAGACCTTCGCCTGCGCGGCCATGCCGCGTCGCATGATGGCGTTGTATTCGTTCTCCAGCACATGCGGACGACTCTGCTGCAACATCGCGAGAAAGGCGGTGCGCATCTCGGACTGATAGAAAAAGTTGTCGCTTGCCGACTTGACCGCGATCGCACCGGCGGTCGCACTGCACTGGTACTGAAGCGCGGCATCACCGGTCAGAAAGACCTGGTTGCCCGCGACCGAAATGCAGCTGAAGAGCCCATCGCCATTGTTGGTCATCGCCATGTCGCCGATCTTGCCGCCCCAGCCGGTGGTCGCACCCTCGGGCGAGGACGACTGCCAGACCGACTGCTGATCGTTGTGCGAAAAGAGCTTGGGCGGCAGCGGATACTTCACGCGATTCGTGCTGTTGTACTGGTCGCGGGTCAGCGGCACGACAAGCGGGCCGACATTGAGCTGAACCGCCGCCTTGCCCGCGTTGAACAGGCCGGCGAGCCCGGTCATGTTGGGGTTCAGCGCATATTTGCGGCCATCGGGCAGGGCCACTGCAGGTCGCAGTTCGGTCGCGGCCAGCGATGCCTGCGAAAGCACCATGCCGGAGTTGCCCGAGCCGGTGCCGGCCGAGCGAATCGCGTTGTATTTCGCGTAACTCGCGTCGTCGAAGGTGACCACGGTGTTCGCATAGTCGTTGCCGCCGACCAGAAACACACAGACCAGCGCCTTGTAGTCGGAGGCCGAAAACGCGGCGGCCTCCCCCATTGCAGCGAGGTTGAGCAACCAGGGGGCGGCCAGTCCGGTGAACGCGGTGGTGCCAGTCCGGCGCAGGAAATCGCGGCGCGATGAATCGATGGGCGTCGTCATGCCGGCTCCTATTTCTGCACCAGATACTCGGCGCAGCACATCACGAACATGATCGCCTTGGCGACATAACTGCGTTTGCTGTTGTCGCTGCTGGTGATCGTTGTCTTGTCGGTGCCCAGCGCTGAGACGATCATCGACACGGTGGCTGTCGACAGTTGTCCTGCGCACAGCAGCAGATTCAGGCGCGCGACCAGTGCGTCCGGGTTGCCGACCAGGGCAAGCTCGGCGCTGTAGTCGGGCACGATGTCGGGGCCGTCGGTCGGGGTGGGCGAATCAGGCGAGGTGATCAGCTCGGGCGCGCGCACCCAGATGCCCGACCATACGATGTTCTGCATGAAGTTGACCCAGGAGGCGGTGGTGCTCTCGTTAACCAGCTGGAACTCGGGCACCGTCGATTTGCTCGCCGCCATGACAGTGCCGGGCGGGACATAACCGGGCCGGAAAAAAT
>CAIKZV010000237.1 GCA_903831925.1 uncultured Burkholderiales bacterium | reverse complement strand
CGCTGTGCGACGATCGAAGCCGGGCGATGCAACCCGCATGTCCTTATCCCGGAGATCCTGTCGTGACCACCCTGGTGCTGTTATTCCTGTCGAATATTTTCATGACCATCGCCTGGTATGGGCATCTCAAATTCGGTCACGACTGGCCGCTCTGGAAGGCGATCCTGGTGTCCTGGAGCATTGCGCTGATCGAGTATTGTCTGGCAGTGCCGGCCAATCGCTATGGCTACGGACAGTTCACCGGATTCCAGCTCAAGATCGCCCAGGAAGTGATCACCCTGTCGGTCTTTGTGGTGTTTGCGGTGCTGGTGCTCAAGGAAAAGCTGAGCTGGAACTATCTGGTGGCATTCGCCTGCCTGGGCGCGGCGGCCTATTTCGCATTTGCTTTCGATGCGCCCGCGCCGATTGCCGATCCGGCCAAAGGCTGACGCACTGACTCTCGGCCGACGGCCTGTCAGGCGAGGGCTGGCCTACAGGCTGGTCGGGTTGCAGGTCTCGACACCCGACAGCCATGAGCGGATCGACAAATGGGTTTCGTACACATTTTTCGAATGGGAGCCCGAGGTCACGATCGTCGAGCCGTTGGCGGCAGGCGTGAGTGTCACCTTGCGACTCAGGCTTGAATCTTCCGGGTTCGACCCACTGAACATGCCGTAATAGAAGGCGTTGATCGTGGCCCTGCGCGCGGCTGCATCGATGTTCGAGACCACGTCATAGCCGTTTTTCCCGCCCACACCCACCTTCTCGTAGCACACGCGCATCTGACGCGAGATGATCCGATAGGCCTCCTGGTAGGGCAGGGTACTGGTTTGCTCGAAGGATTTCTTGTCCGCGAGTTCGGGTGGCAATGACGACGAGGCGCATCCCGCCAAGCCGATCAGGAGTGCTATCGACAGCGGTTTCATGTCAGCTCATTGTCCGAGGGGCAAGGTCGCATCGAATGGCACCAGCGGTGCCCCGGCTCGGCGCTGCCTTGCTTGCAAGTGGAAGTCTGGTCGGGGTGAGAGGATTCGAACCTCCGGCCTCTACGTCCCGAACGTAGCGCTCTACCAGGCTAAGCTACACCCCGACTCGGATGCGCCAGAACGGCTACCCGAAGAGGCGAAATGATAGCAGACGCACCTCGCGGCTGTCAGCGACTCCTGCGAAGCAGCTTAAGATCCGGATTGCGCAGCTGCCCTTCGAAGCAGGTCGCCACACAGAGAGGAGAAGCATCTTGGATTTCGAAATTCCGCAAGAACACCGAATGATCAAGGATCTGGTTGCGCGCTTCGTGAGCGACGAACTGATCCCGCTCGAACCCGCCTTGTTGAAACGCGAGGCCGCGGGCGAAGGGATTTCGCTGACCGCCGCAGAGCGCGAAAAGGTCGACCGTCGCTCGCAGGAGCTGGGCCTGTGGGGACTGGACGCGCCGGAAGACATCGGTGGCCATGACCTGCCGGTAAGCGCAATGGTTGGCGTCAACGAAGAGATGGGCCGCACCATCGTTCATTACTACCTGCCGCCCGACACGCCGAATCTGCTCATGCTTCGCCGGACCGCTACGCTCGAGCAGAAGCGCAAATACCTCGAGCCCTATGTGCGCGGCGAAATGAGTTCGGCCATCGTCATCTCCGAGCCTGGCGCGGGCGGTGATCCGTCGGGCATGACCACACGCGCGGTTCGCGATGGCGGCGACTGGGTGATCAATGGCCGCAAGATCTGGATCAGCAACATGGAGCGTGCGGACTTCGGCATCGTCATGGCCCGCACTGATGGCACCGGCGGCGATCGCGGCGGCATTTCCGCCTTTATCGTCGACAAGGGCACCAAGGGCTTCGAAGTCGCGCGCCGGATCCCGATGTTGGGCGGTGTCTTCACCGCCGAAGTGACCTTCGATGATTGCCGCATCCCGGCCGGCCAGCTGCTTGGCGTCGAGGGACAGGGCTTTGCACCGATGCAGGAGCGGCTCGGAGCGCGTCGCGTGCAGATGGCCGCCTGGTGCATCGGTCGCGCGCAGCGGGCGCTCGACATGATGGTCGAGTACGCCCCGCAACGGAAAACCTTCGGTGCCTACCTGTCTGATCGTCAGGCCATTCAATGGTGGATTGCTGATGCTGCCACCCGCATTCATGCGGCGCGTCTGATGACCTACGAGGCTGCCTGGCGGCTCGATCGGGGCATGGACGCTCGCACGCAGCTTTCCATCATCAAGGCCTATGCCACCGAGATGGCCTGGGAGGTGATCGACCATGCGATGCAGACCTTCGGTGCCATGGGCATGACCAAGGAATTGCCCCTGCAGCAGATGGCCAATGAGTCACGGCTGATGCGCATCTACGAAGGCCCCACCGAAGTTCACAAGTGGG
>CAIKZV010000236.1 GCA_903831925.1 uncultured Burkholderiales bacterium | reverse complement strand
GCCAAGGTCAAGGCCGATCCCTCTCAGTTTGCCGCCATTGCCAAGTCCAGTTCCGATGATCCGGGCTCGGCCACGCAGGGTGGTGACCTCGGGTTCTTTGCCCGCGGCATGATGGTTAAGCCCTTTGCCGATGCGGTGTTTTCGATCAAGGAGGGTGAGATCGTCGGTCCTGTCGAAACCGAGTTCGGGCAACACATCATCCAGTTGACCGAGATTCGCCCGGCGACCGAAAAACCCTTCGCGTCGGTTCGCGCTGACATCGACAAGGAAGTCCGACTGCAGCAGGCCGGACAGAAGTTTGCCGAGTCGGCCGATGCGTTCACGAACACGGTTTACGAGCAGTCCGACTCGCTCAAGCCCGCGGCCGACAAGTTCAAACTTCAGATCCGTTCGGCCGACGGTGTGACGCGCCAGCCTTCGACAGGCGCGGCACCCGGTTCACCGCTTGCCAATGCCAGGCTGCTCTCGGCGATCTTCGGTGACGATGTCGTTCGCAACAAGCGCAACACCGAGGCGATCGAGATCGCACCGGGGCAGATGGCGTCGGCTCGTATCGTCGAGTACAAGGCGGCCCAGATCAAAGCGCTCGATGTGGTTCGCGATCAGGTTCGTCAGAAGGTGATCGCGCAGGAAGCGGGCATTCTTGCCAAAGCGGCTGCCGAGGCGCGACTCGCCGCACTCAAGGCAGGCAAATCCGACGACACCGGTTTTTCGCCGCCGCGCGCGGTCACCCGCGCCGGGGCCGAGGGCTTGCCCCCTGGTGCGCTCGAGGCGGTTTATCGGCTGCCGGCTCAGTCGCTGCCTGCCTACGGCACGGTCGATCTGGGTGCAGACGGCCATGCGCTGGTCTGGCTGACCCGAATCATGCCTGCCGATCCCGCGCAACTCGCCCTGCGTCAGGCGTCGATCGGTCAGCAACTGCAGCGTGTTCAGGGGCAGCAGGACACGGTCAGCTACATCGATGCGGTCAAGGCTCGGTCGAAAGTCGTCGTTCGCCCGGGCGACGCTGCGGGCAAGAGCGCCGACTCGCGTCAGCCCTGAGCGCGCCGGGTCTGGTCTGGTCTGGTCGGCGCAGGGCTTAGCCAACCCGACCCAGCCTCATCAGTTCGTCGGCCGCCTCGCTGAGCGCGCCAGGCATGGTCGAGGCGATTCTCACGACCGGTGCTGCGGCAAGCTGATCGAAATTGCGCTTCATCGATCGGTCGTAGCTTGGGTCGTAATGCTCGAGCAGCAACCGTTCGACCAGCTCCGGCCAGTGGTCGGCATTGACCAGCGCCTTCCATTCGCCGATGCGCTGCGCCCCGTGCAAGGGGATCATGCAGTCGAGCAGGGTGAAGAGCCGCGGAACGTCTTTCAGAAAGTGCTGGTATTCGTCGAGCAGAAAATGGCTTCGCACGTCGATCGGAGCCTCGACGATTGCCACCTGTGAGGCTCGGATGCGCTCGATCAGTGCGCCAGGTATCTGACATTGGCCGATCTTGCGGCTCTCGGATTCGACGTAGACCGGCTGTTCGGGCGAGAAGCCGCGCAGCGTTTCCCAGAGCAATGTTTCGAATCGCTTCTGGCCAGGCTGCGCTTCGGTGGGCAGGCCACCGAGCAGCGATCCGCGATGGCTGGCGATTTTTTCGAGATCGAGCACCTGACCGCCTTTCAGCGCGATTTGCTCAAGAAGGCGACTCTTTGCGCTGCCGGTTCGGCCACCGACCACAATCAGTCGCAAGGGCACGGGCAAGGTTTCGAGTTCGGCAATCACATGACGCCGAAAGGCGCGATATCCACCCTCGATCAGCGTTGTTCGCCAGCCGACGCGGGCCATGACCGTGGCGAGCGACCCTGAGCGCTGACCGCCTCGCCAGCAATAGACCAGGGGGCGAAAGTCGCGGTCGCGCTCGGCAAACAGGCGATCGATCAAGTCGCCGATATTGCGCGCAGCGATGGCGGCGCCAAGCCTGCGGGCTTCGAAAGCACCGACCTGCGCATGAACGGTACCAACCTGTGCACGCTGTGCGTCATCGAGCACCGGCGCATTGATCGCGCCCGGGAGGCGATCTTCGGCGTATTCTGAGGGGCTTCGGGCATCGATGACGGCATTGAATTCGTCCAGTCGAGCCACAACCTCTTCAATCGGCGCAATTGCCGGGTCCTTCATTTCTGGCGTCCATGAAAGTCTTCGATCTCGCCTGCGAACACGATCATCCCTTTGAGGGCTGGTTCGGGTCGGCGCAGGACTATGACACGCAATTGGCTCGCCATCTGATCGAGTGTCCGATGTGCGCCAGTACCAGCATCCGGCGTATGCCGTCGGCACCGCGCCTGAATCTTTCGGGCGCCAGCGAGCGGCCGGCCGCCGATCGCAGCAGCAGCGAACGCGGTCTCGTGCCGCAGCCCTCTGTCGGCAACGAGCCGAGTGCGCTTGCGCTCGATCCGCGCGAGCTGCAGGCCCGGCTGATCGAGATGGCCCGCAAGCTCATCGCGAGTACCGAAGATGTCGGCGATCGTTTTGCCCAGGAAGCCCGGCGGATTCATTACAACGAGGCGCCCGAGCGCGCTATCCGTGGTGTGGCCAGTGTGCAGGAGGCAAGAGAACTGGCTGATGAGGGCATCGATGTGATGTCGATTACCCTGCCCGAGGCGCTCAAGCAGCCCTTGCAGTAGTCCCTTCGCGGGCCCGCCGCCCGGGCCCTTGTGCAAGGCTCGGGTGCGGCCGCGCACCTCGCATGGCGCTTCAGCGTTTGGCGTACTGGGTCTTGCCAAAGAGGATCTCGCGGGCAGCCTGATCAAGCTCAGGCTTGCGCCGATCGGCCAGGACGGTGATGCCGCGCTGAACCGCAGGCCGGTTGCCGATGGCCTCAAACCAGGCCTTGACGTTGGGGAACTCGCCAAGGTCGATGCCCTGTCTTTCATGTGACCGCAGCCATGGCCAGACGGCCATGTCGGCAATGGTGTACTCCTTGCCGGCGATGTAGTCGTTGGTCGCCAGCTGTTTGTCCATCACGCCATAAAGGCGCCTGGCTTCGCTGGAAAAGCGATTGATCGCATACTCGACTTTCTCGGGCGCATAAGCCCGGAAGTGGTGGGTCTGGCCGAGCATCGGGCCGACACTGGCCATCTGGAACATCAGCCACTGCAGGGTCTGGTATTTGCCCCGGGTTGAGCGAGGCAGGAAACGCCCGGTCTTGCCGGCCAGATAGAGCAGGATGGCCCCCGACTCGAACAGCGAGATCGGCTCGCCGTCGGGACCATCGGGATCGGTGATGGCAGGAATCCGGTTGTTCGGGCTGATCGCCAGGAAGTCAGGCGAGAACTGCTCGCCGGTGCTGATGTCGACGGCGTGCGCGGCATAGGGCAGCCCGCATTCCTCGAGCATGATGTGGACCTTGTGGCCATTCGGTGTGGCCCATGAATAGACGTCGATCATCGTTGCAGCACTCCAGGAGGTTGGGCAGACCGGGGTCTGCCGGGGGGCATTGCTTCGCCGGATTCGTGTCATCGCACCTTTTGCGCGGCAGCCCAGGCAATCTGGGCAAGGGGTCTGACGCGCTTGGCCTGATCGAGTGCCTGCGGACTTGAGGCCGTGCCATCGAGTGCCCGCTTCACG
>CAIKZV010000235.1 GCA_903831925.1 uncultured Burkholderiales bacterium | reverse complement strand
GCGACCAGCCGCCCGATCAGTGGGATGCACCCGCACCGAACCTAGCGCAATCGCACCGGACCCCGGCGCAGTTGCTCGAAGCCTTTGATGCCGTGGTGTTGGCCGGTGGCGCAGAGCAGCCGCGTGATTTGCCGGTGCCGGGGCGTGATCAGGCAGGCGTGCATTTCGCAATGGATTTTCTGCCTCAGCAAAACCGTCGCAATTCGGGCGATTCGGTCGCTGGACAGATCCTTGCCACGGGCAAGCATGTCGTGGTCATCGGCGGGGGCGATACTGGCTCGGATTGCGTCGGCACGAGTAATCGGCAGGGCGCCGCCTCGGTGACGCAGTTCGAGTTGATGCCCCAGCCGCCCGACTCGGAGAACAAGGCCATGACCTGGCCGTATTGGCCCACCAAGCTGCGGACCTCGTCGTCGCATGAAGAAGGCTGTGATCGCGACTGGTCGGTCACGACCAAGGCCTTCAAAGGCGCAGGTGGCCGGGTGACGGCCTTGCAGTGTGCGCGTGTCGAATGGGTCCGAGATACGACGAGCGGGCGTCTGGAAATGCGCGAGATTGCGGGTTCGGAATTCGATATTGCAGCCGATCTGGTGCTGTTCGCGATGGGCTTTGTAGCCCCTGTGGGGAGCGTTCTGGAGGCCTTTGGCGTGGATCAGGACGAGCGCGGCAATGCGCGGGCTTCAACCGAGGGCGCCGGGTCCTACGCAACCCGGGTACCGAAGGTTTTTGCTGCCGGGGACATGCGTCGTGGCCAGTCGCTGGTCGTCTGGGCGATCCGCGAGGGGCGCCAGTGCGCGCGGGCGGTCGATGAATTTCTCATGGGTCACTCGACGCTGCCGCGCTGATGGCTGGACGTCGCCAGACCGCTCTCGCCGGCGCGCAGCCTCAGGCAGCCGGAATCAGCGTCCGGCTCGACAAGTGGCTTTGGGCGGCGCGATTCTTCAAGACCCGCGCCCTTGCTCAGGAAGCGATCGAGCATGGCCAGGTGCTGGTCGATGAAGAGCGGGTCAAGCCGGCTCGGCTGGTCCGCTTGGGCGATCCGGTGCGGGTTCGGGCGGGCGATCTGCAGCGGACCGTTGTCGTTTGCGGCCTGTCTGATCAGCGCGGCCCAGCGCCGGTCGCCCAGACGCTCTACGAAGAAACCGATGAATCGGTCCGCCAGAGGGCGCTGCATGCCGAATGGCGTCGGGTCAATCCGGAGCCCGCGCACGCGATCCGTGGTGGCCGGCCGACGAAACGCGACCGGCGCGATCTCGAGCGTGCCGGCTCAGACGCTGGCGATGCCTGAGGGGCAACCGCAATCAATCCTGTGTTGGCATCGGGTGCGGCGCCCGGAGCCTTAGGGGGTGAGAGGGTGGTAGTACCGTCTCAGGCGCAGGATGCGTCCCGGGCCAGTACTCTGGCCAGGTGCGCGCCCGTATGACTTCGAGTCGCGCCGTGGGCATCGAGGCCAAGAGCGGCTAACTGCTCGGGGGTACCGCAACCCAGCAGCCGTCCGCCGCCGGAACCGCCTTCGGGCCCGAGATCGATCACCCAGTCGGCGGTTTTGATCACATCCAGGTTGTGCTCGATCACGAGCAGCGTGTTGCCATGCTCGGCGAGCCGCTGCAGGACCTTCAGCAGTTGTGCAATATCGTGAAAGTGCAGGCCTGTGGTCGGTTCATCGAGTACGTACAAGGTTCGGCCGGTGTCACGTTTGGAGAGTTCCTGCGAGAGCTTGACGCGCTGCGCCT
>CAIKZV010000234.1 GCA_903831925.1 uncultured Burkholderiales bacterium | reverse complement strand
GGCGTTCGGGAAGATGCCGCCCGAAAAACCCATGATCGAGGCCAGGTTCACGATCGCGCCGCCGCGCCCGATCATGCGCCGTGCCGCCAGGCGATTGCAGAAGAACACGCCGTTGAGGTTGACATCGACCACCTTCTCGAAATCGGCGACCGACACATCGACCGACAGGCCGCGCAGGCCGATGCCGGCATTGGCTACCATCACGTCGATCGGACCCAGCTCGGCACTGATGCGATCGAGCGCCCGATCGATGCCGTCATGATCGGTGACATCGACCGCGATGGTCAGCGCCGGGGCATGTTCGCCGGCACTGAGCGCAGCCTGCTCGAGTGCCTGCGCGTCGCGATCGAGTGCGGCCACCCGGGCGCCTGCCCGCACGAAGGCCAGCGACATCGCGGCGCCCAGGCCGCGCGCCGCGCCGGTGACAACGACAGTACGGTCGGTGAAATGCCAGGTCGGCAGGCTCATGGACGTGTCCTTCAAAAAGAGACGGCGCGCAGCGCCGGGAGTCGGGCCCGCGAGGCGTTCAGCCGCCGAGGCTGACGCGACCCTTCGGGCAGTTGAATGTCGCAACCAGTGCGCTGGTGTCGGACTCGACGACATCGATCGCGACCGGCGCACTCACCTTTGGCAGACAGGCGATCACCGCCTTTGGCGCCCTGATCGACAGCCCCGCGAGCGTGACGCCGACATCAGGCAGCCGGGCCGCCGGATGCTGGTCATCGGGCACGTCCCACTGGATCATCGAGGGCAGCACACCGTCGCCTGCCGGGCGGCCGCCGCGGGCCACGGTGAGGCGCCAGGTGAGCGTGCCGCGGGTCATGTTGACGATGGTGCCGGGCTGATAGGCCGCCGCATCAACATCGGCTTGCAGGTCGTTGCTGCGCACTACCCAGTGCACCAGTTGCGGAGCGATGGCGAGGCGTGCCTTCATGTCGGGGTCGTCTAGCAGGAAGGGGCGCGGGCGCGACGGCTCGGCCTGTGAGGGGTCGGGGGCCATCAGTTCGAGATAGACCCGATTACCCAGTTGCAGCAAGCGGTTGTGGGTGCCGACGCCGGTGTGCTGGCCGCCGGGGGCAAGCGTGGCACCGAGCCGATCGGCGAGCCAGGCTTGCCCGCTGTCGAGGTCGGTGGCCACAACAACGAGATGGTCGAGTTCGAGCGCCATGGGGGTGTCTCCGGCCACGTAGAATGCGGGCCATGTTAACCGAACACACTACGCGGCTTGCCCGCGCCTTCGAGGCGGCGGCCGCCCAGCTTGCGGCCGCCCAGCTTGCGGCCGCCAGCGGCGATGCCAATGCCATCGAGATCGCTTCCCGCGCCCAGGCCCTGCTCGAGCGGCCCAAGCAGGCCGAGCATGGCGACCTTGCCTGCAACCTCGCCCTTCAGATCGCCAAGCCGCTCAAGAGCAACCCGCGAGCGATTGCGCAATCGCTCATCGATCTGGTGCAAGCATCGAGTGCAGGCGAGCTGATCGAATCGGCCGAGATCGCCGGTCCGGGCTTCATCAATCTGCGTCTGACCGCCAGCGCCAAGCGCGAAGTGCTCGGCATGGTCTTCGCGCAGGGTGATCGCTTCGGGCGCCATGAGCTTGGCGCAGGCCGCAAGGTCCTGGTCGAGTTTGTCTCGGCCAACCCCACCGGGCCGCTGCATGTCGGTCATGGCCGACAGGGCGCGCTGGGTGATGCGATCGCCGCGCTGCTCGAGGCCGGTGGCTGGCAGGTTCAGCGCGAGTTCTATTACAACGATGCCGGTGTGCAGATCGCCAATCTCGCGCTCTCGGTGCAGGCGCGCGCGCGCGGCATCGACCCCGACGATGCGCGCTTTCCCGAGGGCGGCTATCGCGGCACTTACATTGCCGACATTGCCCGCGATTATCTGGCGGGCGCCACGGTGTCGGCGCTGCGGGTCGAGCCGGTCGTGGGTCAGGCCGACCCGGATGATCTCGACGCGATCCGGGCGTTTGCGGTGGCCTATCTGCGCCATGAGCAGGACCTCGATCTGCAGGCCTTCGGCGTGCGCTTCGACATGTACTACCTCGAATCGTCGCTCTATGAAGACGGCAAGGTGGCCGCCACTGTCGACGGTCTGGTCAAGGCCGGCCATACCTACGAACACGAGGGCGCGCTGTG
>CAIKZV010000233.1 GCA_903831925.1 uncultured Burkholderiales bacterium | reverse complement strand
TGCGAGCTCGCCGAGCAGGCGCAGGCCGACCAGAGCCTTGAGCCAGAGGTGCGGCGCGCTCGGGCGCGCGAGCAGATCGATCTGGCGCTCGAATCCGACCGATTGCATCCCAGACCCTGGCTGATGCGCGGGGAGGCGGCTTTCGAGGCCGATGACTGTCAGGCGGCGATCGTCGCCTGGACCGAACTTGCCCGGATCAGCCCTTCGCATCTGGCGCTGATCGGCGATCGATGGCTGCAGGCTCATGACCGGGTCGGGCGCCCCGATGTCGGGAGGGTGCGGCTGGAAAGCGCGCTTGGCGATCATCCGCCGGTCGATGCGTTGCGTGCGATTGCGCTCAGTCGCGCCAAACGCGACGGACTGCCGGCGGCGATCGCCTGGCTGCGTGAGTCGCTGGTGCGCAGTCCGTCGCTGCTGGGGCTCGAACTGCTGCTCGAGCTGAGAAAGCAAGCCCATGGCGACACAGGCGACTCGGCCGATCCTGGTGATACCGCGCTCACTGCCTCCCTGATCGAGCGACAGGCTACGCGCCTTGCGCGCTTTGCCTGCAGCCATTGCGGCTTCAAGGCCCGGCGCTTTTACTGGCAATGCCCGGGCTGCAATCACTGGGACAGTTATCCGCCAAGGCGAACCGAAGAGCTCGAATCAGAAGGCGTCTCCTGAGCCTTTATCCAGATCATCATGTCGATATTTCGGAAAACTTTATTTTTTTCGCTGATAGGCCTGACGCTGCTTGGCAGCTCGTTGGCAGCGGTCAATGTCAATACTGCTTCATTTGACGATCTGCAGACGATCTCGGGCATCGGCCCGGCCACCGCGCAGCGCATCGTTGACGAGCGCCGCAAGGGGCCGTTCAAGAGCCTTGATGACCTGCAGGCCAGGGTCAAGGGCATCGGCGAATCGCGAGTCCGAAAGATGGCCGCAGCCGGCCTGACGGTGGGCCCGGGTATCGGCCGCGCTGCACCCTGATCGACCGATGACTTCGAGCCACTCGCCCGTGCCTGCCGTCGAGTCGTCGACCTCGCGATGGACGCTCTATGCCCGCCTCCTGCGGCTGCATCGTCCGATCGGGACCCTGCTGCTCCTGTGGCCCACGCTCTGGGCGCTCTTCATTGCCGCAGACGGCACTCCGCCGCTCTACGAACTCATCGCGTTCAGCCTCGGCACGCTGCTGATGCGGTCGGCCGGCTGTGCGATCAACGACTGGGCCGACCGCGATTTCGATCGTCATGTCGAGCGCACCCGCGACCGGCCGCTGACCGCAGGGCTCATCAGCGCCAGGGAGGCACTGGGGCTCTTCGTGGCCTTGTCACTGGTCTCGCTGATGCTCGTGCTGCCGATGAATCGCCTGACCTGGGCGCTGGCGGCGGTGGCGGCGTTCCTGGCGGCGAGCTACCCCTTTACCAAGCGGTTTTTCGCGCTGCCCCAGGCCTATCTCGGCATTGCCTTCGGCTTCGGTATTCCGATGGCTTTTGCGGCTTTGCAGGATGCGGTGCCGCTGACCGCCTGGCTGATGCTGGCCGCCAACATCTTCTGGGCGATTGCCTACGACACCGAATACGCCATGGTCGATCGAGAGGACGATCTGAAGATCGGCATCCGCACCTCGGCGATCACTTTCGGGCGCTTCGATGTGGCAGCGGTCATGCTGTCTTATGCGGCCACGCTCGCGCTGCTGGGGGTGGTGGGGCTGCGCATTGGTGGCGGCTGGCCCTATTTCGCAGGGCTGCTTGGCGCAGCAGGTGTGGCCGTCTATCACTTCACGCTGATTCGCACCCGCAGTCGCGAGGGCTGCTTCAAGGCGTTCAACCACAACACCTGGTTTGGTGCTGCGGTGTTTGCCGGCATCCTGCTCGATCAGATGAGTCGCTGAGCTGACCGCGCGAGTTTATTTCCCGAATTCATCACCCAGTTCTGCCGATCGGTCGCGGGCCGCGCTCATCGCCTGGGCCACCACAGCATCGATGCCGCGAGCCTCGAACACCGCGAGCGCCGCGGCGGTCGTGCCGCCCTTCGAGGTGACGCGTTCGCGCAGCATCGAGACCGGCTCGGTCGATGCGCCGGCCAATTGCGCGGCACCCGAAACGGTTTGCAGCGCGAGCTGGCGCGATTGCTCGGGGCTCAGTCCCAGTCCGGTGCCGGCGGCGATCATCGACTCGATGAAGCGAAACACATAGGCCGGGCCGCTGCCGCTCAGCGCGGTCACCGCATCGAGCATCGATTCGTCATCGACCCAGACCGTCTGCCCGACCGCCTGCATGATCGATTCGGCGAGCGTGCGATCAGCGCTGCTGCCGCCGGCAAGCATCGCCATGCCGGTTGCGCCAAGCCCGATGAGTGCCGGGGTGTTCGGCATGGTCCGCACGATGCGCGGATAGCCGCCCAGCCATCGCGACAGATCGGTGGCGCGTACGCCCGCCGCCACCGAGATGATGAGCTGTGTGCCGATTTGCGGCCTCAGCGCATCGACCGCCTCGTGCATCTGCTGGGGCTTGACCGCCATGACCAGCACGTCGGCCTGGCCGACATGGTCGCCGCTTGCAGCATGGGTCGTGATGCCAAAGCGTGCGGCGAGTGCCTCGCGTTGCGAGGCCGAGGGGTCGATCGTCTGCAGCGATGTCGGTGAGGCGCCGCGCGCGATCAGGCCGCCGATCAGGGCGCTGGCCATATTGCCGCCTCCCACGAAGACGATGTGCGGCGATGGTCGATTGGCAGAGGTGGGGGAGTCAGTCATTGGACGTTTCGATCACAGACAGAAAGAGAGAAAGAGGGTCAGGTTTTTCGCAGGAATTGTCGGGGTCTCAGGCCGAGCGCCAGCAGGATCCCGAGATAGAGAGCCGCCGCGCCGCTCACCAGGCCGAGCGCGAGCGCGATGCGAAGAAGCGGCTGCGCCTTGAGCGCCACCCAGTCAAAGCGCGGCACAGCGAACCACAGCACCGCAGCCATCGCCAGCAAGGCCACCGCCAGTCGTAATGAAAAAGCCCCCCATCCCGGCTGCGGTGCGTAGATGCCCCGGCTGATGAGTCCACCCAGCAGCAGGCCGGCATTGGCGAGTGCGGCCACCGAGATCGACAGGGCAAGTCCGGCATGGGCAAAGAGCGGCACAAAAATCAGGTTGAGCCCCTGCGTGATCGCCAGCACGATCAGCGCAATCCGAAACGGCGTGCGCACATCCTGGACCCCGTAAAACCCGGGCGCCAGGATCTTGACCGCAATCAGCCCGATGAGGCCGATCGAATAGGCCAGCACCGCCCGGCTCGTCATCTCGAGGTCCTGGGCATCGAAGCGGCCGTAGTGAAATAGCAGGGCGGTGAGCGGTTCGGCCATCAGTGCCATGCCGACCATGCAGGGCAGGGCGAGCAGCGCGGCCAGGCGCAGTCCCCAGTCAAGAAATTCGCTGTATTCCTGCCGCTTGCCGGCGGCATTGGCGCGGGCAAGGCTGGGCAGCAGCACGGTGCCGAGCGCAACCCCAAGCATCGCAGTCGGAAACTCCATCAGGCGGTCGGCAAACGACACCCACGAGACGCTGCCGGCACCCAGTCGCGAGGCAATGTGCGTGTTCACGATCAGGCTGATCTGGGCCACCGAGACCGACAGCACCGCAGGGCCCATCTGCCGCATGATCCGGCGAACGTCGGCATCAGTCAGCGCTTCGCTCAGGTTCGCGCCGATGCGCGGCAGCATGCCGATGCGCAGCAGCGCCGGCACCTGCAGGGCGAGCTGCGCGATACCGCCGACAACCACGCCGATCGCCAGCGCATAGATCGGCGGATCGATGTGCGGCGCCAGAAAAAGTGCCGCGCCGATGAAGGCCAGATTGAGCAGCACCGGCGCAACCGCAGGCACGATGAAACGGCGCCAGGTGTTGAGCACCCCGGCGGCCAGCGCCACCATGGAGATCAGCAGGATGTAGGGAAACATCCATCGGGTCATGATCACCGCGACATCAAAGCTCGCCGGATCGGCGCGCATGCCTGATGCCATCGCCCAGACCAGCACGGGTGCCGCGATCACGCCGATGGCCGACACCGCCACCAGCACCCAGAACAGCACGGTTGCAACCCGATCGAGCAGCCGGTGCATCTGGCCCTCGTCACGGCCTTCGCGGGCGGCGGCCAGAATCGGCACGAAGGCCTGCGAAAACGCGCCTTCAGCGAACATCCGCCGCAGCAGGTTGGGCAGGCGAAAGGCCACGAAAAAGGCATCGGTCAGCGCCGAGGCACCAAAGACCGTGGCGGTGAGGTTTTCGCGGATGAGGCCGGTGATCCGCGACAGCAGCGTCAGTCCGCTGACGGTCGCAGCCGATCGCAGCAGATTCAAACAGTCGCCCCTCGTCGGTCAGGACTCGGCCGTCTTGCGGGCTGTAAGCAAATCGACTTATACTTCAAGGCTTTCCCTGATTCGGGTTTCGGTCCGGCTAATCTGCTGTCAGCAAGGTCTGCGGCTTTTCCCGGACCCCACCAAAGCATCACCAAAGAAAAGAGATCTTCGCATGGCCAACATCGCTTCGGCTCGCAAACGCGCCCGCCAGGCTGTCAAGCAGAACGCCCACAACTCCAGTCTGCGCTCGCGCCTTCGCACCGCCATCAAGGCGGTCCGCAAGGCGGTTGCAACCGGCGACAAGGCGGCGGCTGCTGCACGTTTCCAGGCATCGACCAGCGTCATCGACTCGATCGCCGACAAGAACATCATTCACAAGAACGCCGCTGCACGTCACAAGAGCCGCCTTGCGGCCGCCGTCAAGCGCATGGCCTGATTGGCCGGGTGTCAGCCAACTGAGTCAGACGCCACTGAGTCAGACGCCACTGAGTCAGACGTAACTGAGTCTGACGTAACTGAGTCTGACGTAACTGAGCGAGCGCCAAAGAGGGCACTGCCCACCCTGACCAGGGTGGCGCCCTCACAGATGGCCGCCTCCAGATCTGACGACATGCCCATCGACAGGGTGTCGATGTTGATGCCCTCAGCGCGAATCTTCTCGAAGACTGCCCTAACCGCAGCAAACTGATCACGCTGCACAGCGAGATCATCACTCGGGGCCGGGATGGCCATGACGCCGCGCAGTGTCAGCCTCGGCATCGCCGACACCGCCCGGGCCAGGGCGACGGCGTCATCGGGGCTGCAGCCGCTCTTGCTCGCCTCGCCGCTCACATTGACCTGAATGCAGACCTGAAGCGGCGCGAGCTGCGCCGGGCGCTGCTCCGACAGGCGCTGCGCGATTTTTTCGCGCTCGACTGACTCGACCCAATCGAAGTGCTCGGCAATCGGCCGGGTCTTGTTCGACTGGATCGGACCGATGAAATGCCACTCAAGCCGATCGTGTGCCGACCGCCCGGATGGTCGCGCTGCCCACTGGTCATGACAGGTCGCGATCTTTGGCAGCGCTTCCTGCAAATAGCTCTCAGCGAATCTGCGTTGCCCATGGGTCGCCAGCGTCAGCACCGCCTCGGCGTCGAATGTCTTGCTCACTGCGAGCAGTTTGATCGTGTCGGGTTTTCGGCCGCAGGCATGTGCGCCGGCGGCGATACGGCTCAGCACTGACGAGTGGCGATCGAGCAACGCGCGATGACCGTCTGTCGAGACTGTCGACGGTTGTTCGGACGAGGCTGCCGTATCGGGCGACGGGTTCATAAGATGCATTTTGAGTTGCGGACCATCGGAAGGCATGACTATGGAAATTTCAGAACTGCTCGCATTTGCGGTCAAGAACAAGGCCTCTGATCTGCACCTGTCGGCCGGCTTGCCGCCGATGATCCGGGTGCATGGTGATGTGCGTCGCATCAACCTGCCGCCGATGGAGCACGAGACCGTTCACAAGATGATGTACGACATCATGAACGACTCGCAGCGCAAGGACTACGAAGAAAACCTCGAATGCGACTTCTCCTTCGCGATTCAGGGTCTGGCGCGTTTCCGCGTCAATGCGTTTCAGCAGCAGCGAGGCGCCGGTGCGGTCATGCGGACGATTCCGTCCAAGATCCTGACCCTCGAAGAACTCAACGCACCCAAGATCTTTGCGGAGCTCTCGATGCAGCCGCGCGGCCTGGTGCTGGTGACCGGTCCGACCGGCTCGGGCAAGTCGACCACGCTGGCTGCCATGGTCAACTACCTCAACGAAACCGAGTTTGGCCACATTCTGACCGTGGAAGAC
>CAIKZV010000232.1 GCA_903831925.1 uncultured Burkholderiales bacterium | reverse complement strand
TCTCGGGCTGGCCGCGCACGAACTTGTTTTCGGGCAGCGCGGTATGGCGCATGAAATGCACGCCGGGCAGGCCGACACCAAAGGTGCGCCGGTTGTTGACCATGCCCGAGAGCGCCACTCCGCCCATGTTGACGCCGTGATAAGCGCGCTCGCGCGACACGAAGAGCTGACGGTGTCCCTGACCACGGATGCGGTGAAAGGCGAGCGCCATCTTCATGGCGGTATCGACCGACTCCGAACCCGAGCCCACGAAAAAGACGCGGTTCATGCCGGTCGGCGTGAAATTGGTGATGCGCTGGGCGAGCTCGAAGGCCTTGGGCTGCGCGCGGGTGAAGGGCATCGAATAATCGAGCGTGGTGAGCTGCTCATAGACCGCTTTGGCGATCTCGGGGCGGCAATGACCGGCCGCGACGCAAAACAGGCCCGACGAGGCGTCAATGACCTGATCGCCGTTGGGCTTGTAGAGCCAGACGCCCTCGGCGCGCACGAACATGCGCGGCTCCTGCTTGAACTCCTTGTTCGGCGAAAAGGGCATCCAGAAGTTCTGGCGTGCATCAACTTCAAGCAGGGGATCGGCGTGGCCCATGACATGACTCCAGTCGTCAGTGAATGATTTCGCTCACCAGTCTATCGTGGTGGTAATGGCTTCAGCAGCCTGGCGCAGGGCCGGCAGATATTCGAGACCCTGCTCGGGCCTCATCCGGGTTGTCGGCGCCTGAACGGCGAGACCCGCGACCACCTTGCCATCGGCATTGCGCACCGGCACTGCGATGCAGCAGATGCCGGGCAGGTACTCCTCGTTGTCGATCGAATAGCCGCGTTCGCGGATCGCATTGAACTCGGAATTCAGGCGCTTGGCATCGGTGAGGGTGTGGCCGGTATGCGCGATCAGCGGCGTTTGCGTGAGGAAGCGGTCGCGGCTTCGCTTGGGCATGGCCGACAGAAAGAGCTTGCCGCTTGCCGAGGCATAGAGCGGCACGCGCGAACCCGCGCCGAACTGCACCCGCAGTGGCCAGGCGGTCTCGACCCGATCGAGGTAGAGCACGGTGTTGCCGTTGGGAATCGTGAGATTGCAGGTCTCGCCCACCTCTTCGACCAGTTCCTCGAGGATGGCCCGGCGACTCGAGCGGCTGGGCGATCCGAGCAGCACCTGACCGGCAAAGCGGTTCAGACGCTCCGCGAATCCATACCGCTTGGTGTCCGGCTCGCGGGCGACGATGCCGGCGTGCTCGAGGGTACCGAGGATGCGCAGTACGGTCGGCTTGGGCAGCCCGACCGAATGCGCGATCTCGGCCAACTGGGGCGGGCGCTCGTGTTCGGACAGGACTTCAAGGATCCGAATGGCTCGCAGTACCGCCGAACCCGCCGGGATATCGGTCTGGGCTTCTTCCACAATCGTCATGCTGGGTGTCTCCATCGCTGATCGGCTCGGGGCTTGGCGCCCACTCCGATTTATGGGTTACCGACTAGTTCGGAAATCATTTTAAGCGAAATTGGAATTTCGGTGCTTCGCAAGCCGCGGCGGCCCACTTGCCAGCCCCCTGCGGCGATGATTCACGCACCGGCATCTGGCGACCCGAGCTTGCCTGGCGCGGCGTAGCGGATAATGCGGGGTTGACCTTTTGTCCCATGACCCCGCGCGCCCTGGTGCGCGCCCCAAGACGCCGCGAGCATGCAAGAACGTTACCTTCCCTCCGAGATCGAAGCCTCGGTGCAGCAGCACTGGTCGGCCACCGACGCCTACCGCGCCATCGAACACGATCCGCGCTTTCCGAAGGGCAAGTACTACGCCTGTTCGATGCTGCCCTACCCGTCCGGCAAGCTGCACATGGGTCATGTGCGCAACTACACGATCAACGACGTCCTCTATCGTCATCTGCGCATGAACGGCTACAACGTTCTCATGCCGATGGGCTGGGACGCCTTCGGCCTGCCGGCCGAAAACGCCGCGATGAAAAACCGCGTGGCGCCGGCCGCCTGGACCTGGGACAACATCGCCCACATGAAAAAGCAGATGCAGGCAATGGGTCTGGCGATCGACTGGTCGCGCGAGATGGCCGCCTGCGATCCGGCCTATTACAAGTGGAACCAGTGGCTGTTCCTGCGCATGCTCGAGCGCGGCATCGCCTACCGCAAGACGCAAACCGTCAACTGGGATCCGGTTGATCAGACGGTACTGGCCAACGAGCAGGTCATCGACGGGCGCGGCTGGCGCACCGGCGCGGTGGTCGAAAAACGCGAAATCCCGGGCTACTACCTCAAGATCACCGACTACGCCCACGAGTTGCTCGATCAGGTCGAGAACGATCTCGAAGGCTGGCCCGAGCGGGTCAAGATCATGCAGGCCAACTGGATCGGCCGCTCGATCGGGGTTCGCTTCGCCTTTCCGCATACCCTGCGCGACGGCCAGGGCGAGCCGGTCGGCGACGGCAAGCTGCATGTCTTCACCACCCGCGCCGACACGATCATGGGGGTCACCTTTGTCGCGGTGGCACCCGAGCATCCGTTGGCCAGTCTTGCCGCCGCCGCCAGCCAAGCGGTTGCCGCCTTCGTCGAGACCGCGCGCCAGGGCTCGGTGATGGAAGCCGATATGGCGACCATGGAAAAAAAGGGCATCGCCACCGGGCTCTTCGTGAATCATCCGATCACCGGCGATCCGCTCGAAGTCTGGGTCGGCAACTATGTGCTGATGAGCTATGGCGACGGGGCGGTCATGGGCGTGCCGGCCCACGACGAACGCGACTTCGCCTTTGCCCGCAAGTACGGCCTGCCGATCCGTCAGGTCGTGGCACGCAGCGGCGCGCTGCGCGAGGGTGAAGAGGCCTTTACCGACCAGCGCTGGCAAGCCTGGTACGAAGACAAGTCGAATGTGGTGTGCGTGAATTCGGGCGCCCTCGACGGGCTGGGCTACGAGGCGGCCATTGACGCGGTCGCCGCCGATCTGGCCGCCCGGGGGCTTGGCGACAAGCGCATCCAGTACCGGCTTCGCGACTGGGGCATCTCGCGCCAGCGCTACTGGGGCACGCCGATCCCGATCATCCATTGCACCGACTGCGGTCCGGTTCCTGTGCCGGATGACCAGCTGCCGGTGGTGCTGCCCGACGACCTGGTGCCCGACGGCAGTGGCAATCCGCTGGCCCGCGACGAGCGCTTCCTCAAGTGCGTCTGCCCGTCCTGCGGCAAGCCCGCACGCCGCGAAACCGACACCATGGATACCTTCGTCGATTCGGCCTGGTACTACATGCGCTACTGCTCGCCGGGCAACGACTCGGCGATGGTCGATGAACGCACCGATTACTGGATGCCGATGGACCAGTACATCGGCGGCATCGAGCATGCGGTGCTGCACCTGCTCTATGCGCGCTTCTGGACCCGCGTGATGCGCGATGTGAAAGGCACGGTGGCTGCCGATCCGGCACGCGGCCTGGTGACCTTCGACGAGCCCTTCACCCAACTGCTGACGCAAGGCATGGTGCTGAACCACATCTATTCG
>CAIKZV010000231.1 GCA_903831925.1 uncultured Burkholderiales bacterium | reverse complement strand
GCAGCGTGCCGTCGGGCTGCGGCTTGATCCAGGCGATGTCGTCGCCGATGGTGGTGACCTTCCAGCCGTCAAAGCCCTTGGGCGGAATCAGCATGGCGAAATTGGTCTTGCCGCAGGCCGACGGGAAGGCCGCCGCGACGTGGTACTTCTTGCCCTCGGGCGAGGTCACGCCAAGGATCAGCATGTGCTCGGCAAGCCAGCCGATGCCGCCTGCGGCGACGTCCTGGCGGCCCATGTTCGAGGCGATCCGCAAGGCGAAACACTTCTTGCCGAGCAGCGCGTTGCCGCCATAACCCGAGCCATACGACCAGATCTCGCGGGTCTCGGGGTAATGAACGATGTATTTGGTCGGGTTGCAGGGCCACGACACGTCTTTTTCGCCGGGGGCCAGCGGCTTGCCGACGGTATGCACGCAGGGCACGAATCCACCCTCTTCACCCAGCACCTCAAAGACCGCGCGGCCCATGCGGGTCATGGTGCGCATGCTGACGACCACATAGGGGCTGTCGGAAATCTCGACGCCGATGTGGGCGATCGGCGAGCCGATCGGGCCCATCGAGAACGGGATGACATACATCGTGCGCCCGCGCATGCAGCCCTCGAAGAGGCCGGCCAGGGTCTGGCGCATCTCGGCGGGGTCGGTCCAGTTGTTGGTCGGACCCGCGTCTTCCTTGCGCTCGGAACAGATGAAGGTGCGGTCTTCGACCCGTGCCACGTCGGTCGGATCGGACCAGGCCAGATAGGAGTTGGGGCGCTTGACCGGATCGAGCTTGCGCAGGGTGCCGGCGGCAACCATCTCGGCGCAAAGCCGCTCATATTCCGCCTGCGAGCCGTCTGCCCAGACAACGCGATCGGGGCGGGTAAGTGCAGCAATCGAGGCAACCCAGCTGATCAGGCCGGTATGCCTGACATAGGCCGGGGCCTGCGCAAGCGACGGCGCTGCGGCGACGTGAGTGTTCATGAAAACTCCGATGCGATGTGGTCAATCTCTTGTGGCATCGCCCCGCAACCGTCGACGCTGAATCGACCTGATCTGCGGGCCATGCCGGCAGCGGCGCCGGATGCGCCGCTGAAAATAAGCCTTTCATTGCCTGTCGGATCGGCCCGCATCGTGCCGTCAGGCACTGGACCGATCTTTCAAGCGGAACCGACGATTTTACACCGCCGACCACGACTGAGCCAAGCCGGCACAACAGCCGCAGATCCAGTCGGTCCGCAACGGTGCCACAGGCCGCCACACTCGCGCTTGATGAAAATCACGGCCACACGATTTGATGTCGGCCGATTTGGTGCCCGCAACCCTTTGCGCTAATGTCGCCAGGTGACTCTGCCTCCGCCCGATCTTCTGCTGGCCGCTGCCGACAATGGCCGATCACTCCCCCCTGAGCCCGCCGGCAGCGCCGAAACCGCCGACATCGATCAGGCCTTCGAGATCCAGGCCGCGATCGGCGCAATGCGCCGCCGCCGCGGCGATACGCCGGTCGGCTACAAGATCGGCTTTACCAACCGGCTGATCTGGCCCCTGTATGGCGTGAAACAGCCGATCTGGGGACCGGTCTGGCAGTCCACGCTGCACGAGATGACCGATGCCGCGGCAAGCATCAGCCTCGCTCGACTGGCCGAGCCGCGTCTCGAACCCGAGATCGTGATCGGTCTGACCGAATCACCGCCGCCACAGGCCGATGCCTCGACACCCGAAGCGCTCGCCGCCCTGGTCGCCTGCATCGGCTGGGTCGCGCCGGGCTTCGAGGTGGTCCACAGCATCTGGCCGAATTGGCGCTTCAATGCAGCGCAGGCGATTGCCGCCCAATCGCTGCACGGCGGATTGTGGGTCGGCCCGCGGGTTGAACGGTCGGCACTCGGCACCGACCCGGCCGGGGCGTTGAGCGGGCTGCGACTCAGCCTGTCCTGTCAGGGCGAACGGGTCGCACAGGGCAGCGGCGCCGATGTGCTCGACGGCCCGATCCAGGCGCTTGGCCATCTGGTCGCAGGTCTTGCCGCTCGCGGCGAACGCATCGCCGCCGGCAGCGTCGTCACCACCGGCACGCTCACCGATGCCCAGCCACTGTCGGCAGGGCAGCTCTGGCGCACCGCCATCGACGGCGTTGCGCTGTCAGGACTCTCACTGCAGGTGAACGCATGATCATCGACGCTGCCGCAATCGAAGCCACCGCGGCCCGGATCGCGCCCTGGGTGCGTGTCACGCCGACGATCGAGGTCGACCTCGACGGCCGCGCGGTCGAATTCAAACTCGAATGCCTGCAGGTGTCAGGCACCTTCAAGGCACGCGGCGCCTTCGAGCGACTGCTGCGCGCCCGCGAAGCCGCGCAGGCACAAGGCCTGGCGCCGCCAGAGCGGGTGGTCGCGGCCTCGGGCGGCAACCACGGCATCGCGGTGGCACTGGCCGCCGCACGGCTGGGCATGGCCGCCGACATCTTCGTGCCGAGCAGCTCGCCTGCCGCAAAGCTCGATCGACTGCGTGCGCTCGGCGCGATCGTGCATGCGCAAGGCAATGAATATGCCGAGGCGCTGGCCGCAAGCCAGTCTTTTGCCGAGCAGCAGGGCGCGCTGGTCTCGCATGCCTACGACCAGTTCGACACGCTCACCGGCCAGGGCACGCTGGCGCGCGAATGGCTGCGCCAGTCGCCGCATCTCGACGTGGTGCTGGTGGCGGTCGGCGGTGGCGGACTGATCGGGGGCATCGCCGCCTGGTTCGCCGCGCAGGCCAGCGCCGGGCACCGGGTGCCAAGATTGATCGCGGTCGAATCCGAGGGCTGCCCCACACTCAACGCCGCACTCGCCGCCGGTCGCATTGTCGAGATCCAGCCGTCGGGGCTGGCCGCCGACTCGCTTGGCGCACGGCGCGTGGGCGAACTGATGTTCCCGTTCGCGCAGCGGCAGGTCACGCAAAGCGTGCTGGTGAGCGATGCCGCGATCCGCGACGCGCAGGCGCTGCTGTGGCGACAGATGCGCATTGCGGCGGAGCCGGGCGGGGCCGCCGCACTGGCCGCGCTGGCCGGCGGCGCCTTCAAACCGGCCCCTGACGAGCGTGTCGGCGTGCTGGTCTGCGGGGCCAATGTCGATCTGCGAAGTCTTGCCGATACCCTCGATCAACCGGCGCGCTGACGCCCGGTCGGTCTTCGCCAACGCCTGCCAGACAACCCATCGACGCTGACCGCCATGGACTGCACCCGCTTTTTTTCCCCTGATTACGCTGAATCACGCCGACGTCTGATCGCCGGTGCCCGCGCCCTCGCACCGCGCCACGGCGTGTGCATCGATTCGCGGGCAATCGATCCGCGCGGCCCGGCCAACGAGACACTCGCGCTCGACTTCGTGATCTTCGGTGCCCGCCAACCCCGCAACGTGCTGGTGATCTCGAGCGGCACCCATGGGGTGGAGGGCTTTTGCGGCAGTGCAGTCCAGCACTATCTGATCGAGGCGGTGCTGCCCACCCTGACGCTCGGGCCGCAGACCGCGGTCGTGCTGCAGCATGCCAACAATCCCTACGGCTTTGCCTGGCAACGGCGCGTCAACGAATCGAATGTCGACTTCAACCGCAATTTCTGCGAACGCTTCGATCCCGATCTGTGCGATCCCGATTACGTGCGCCTGCACGACGATCTGAATCCGACCAGCCTTGCGCCCGACGCCGAGGCGGCCAGCCAGGCGCGCATCGCGGCCTACATTGCGGAACACGGCGAGCGGCGCTTTCAGCAGGCCGCCATCGGCGGTCAATACCGCTATCCGCGCGGCATGCAGTACGGCGGTGCCCGCATCGAGCAGGGGGCTGGCCATCTGCTTGCGCTGATCGCCGAGCATCTGGCCGCCGCCAGCACCGTCCTGTGGCTCGACTTCCACACCGGGCTGGGCGCGTTCGGCGAGTGCGAGCTGGTCACCGGCGCCACGATCGACAGCGAGTGCTACCGGTTTTCGAATCAGGTCTGGCAGGGCTGCGTGAAGTCGGCCAACTCGGGCGAATCGGTCTCGACGCCGCTCAACGGACTGCTCGACCGTGGCATCGAACGCACCTTGCCGCCGGGCTGCCGCCTGGCCTTTGCCTATCCCGAGTACGGCACCTACGAGCCGGCGAGGGTGATGCGGGCGACTCGCAACGACAACTGGCTTCACCATCACGGCGACCTTCACGATCCGACCGGGCGAGCGATCAAGGCCGAGATGCTCGAAAGCTTCAATCCCGCCAGCGCGACCTGGCAGCAGCAGGTGGTCCAGACCGGCGCCCGCCTGGTCGATCAGGCGCTCGAGCATCTGCCGGGTGCAAGTCGACGGTCTGCCTGAACCCTTTGTGGCCAGGCGGTCTGCCGGCGCGGTTGGCGACCTCGGGCGGCTTGAATGACACCGGGTGTTGGTTGATTTTCACGCCTGTCCGGCTCAGGCTGCCGTCGATCAAAAATTGTTCGTGCGTGCCCGGCGCCGAACGCATACGATGAGGTTTCGTGCCCACAGTCGCAGCGTCGCCCCAGACGCCGGCCAGTCGGTCAATACCCAATACCGAACACCCAAGATGGCTGAACTCTCCCCGTCGCAACGCACTGCCTCGACTGCCCGCTTCCTGCTGGGCACCGGCTCGCTGGTGGCTTTTGAAGCCATGTGGCAGGGCTCGGTGGCGCGCACCCTTTTAGCCAGCGCCGTCCTGGCGATGGGCGGGACGCTGCTATTTTTCGCCAAGCGAGCCGACTGAGCCCTTCGCCGCAGCGCGGCTCGACCGAGCTGCCCGCACTAGCGCCCATCGAGCCGTCCCGCGCCTCTCCCACCGATCTGCAGCGCGCACGGCATGGACTTCCAGGCGATCCGGGTCGACAGCTTCCCGATCGACTCCGAGCTCACCGATACCGGTAACGTCGGCCCCGACCTGTCGGCCGCGACCCATGCCTACCTGGCCACGCCGCGCGCGCTGGTCTGGCGCAAACCCTCGCCCGACTGGTCGCTGTTCGTGCTGCTGCTGCCGCTGGCCTCGCGTCTGTCGCTGATGGCCAATCCGATCTTCGGCCAGCTCACCCGCGATTGGGGCCACTCGATCCGCTTCATCGGTGTCGATCGGCATCAGTGCATCTATGACTTTCGCAGCCTGCTGACCGATGCCACCCTACGCCGGCTGGTCGGCTCGCTCGCCCGCTGGCTGCACGACGACGAGACCCACGACGGACTGCCGATGCGCGCGGCCGAAACCGCCACCCTCGATGTGCTGTTTGCCGCACTCGGCGAGAACATGCTGACCATCCTGGAGGCCCGCCGCGACGACTGGGGCGCGCATCTGGCGCGCGAGCATCGCCTCGAGCCGGAATCGCCGGGCAGCCTCTTCGATCGGCCCTCGCGCTATCCCGACTTCATGTCGCAGTTGCATCAGGCGCTGCGCCGCGAACTGATCGACGTCGCCTTCTACGGCAAGGTCCTGCGCTCGATCGACCTGCGCGAGGCCGCTGCCGAGCAGCGAATCGCCGCCTTGCTCGAAGGCACGCTCGAGCCGGTAACGCTGGTCAAGCTCGGTCGCAGCCGGGCCGGCCAGCATCTGGGCTGCTACAACTGGCTGCTGACCGGCCAGGGCCATGCCACCCAGCGCGCCTATGTGCTGGGCAAACTGCCGGCCTTTGCCCAGTTCTTTGCCGAGACCCTGATCAATGCGCAGGCGCGTCCGCGCTCAGGGCTGGTTGCTGCGGCTGAACACGACCGGCGCGCGGCACTGCTGCGCCCGGACGATGCTCGCGAGGCCTTGCGCCAGGCGATCGACTCGGGTCAGGACCGCTGGGTGATCGAGGCCCTGTCGGCCCACTTCGGCGTCGAGCACAACGTGCTGCGCGCACTGTGGCGCCACTGCCCGACCGCACTCGACGCGCCGCCCACCTGGCACCTGAAGGAAATCCTGCTGAGACTCAACGAGCTGCCCGAGCGGGCCTGGCCG
>CAIKZV010000230.1 GCA_903831925.1 uncultured Burkholderiales bacterium | reverse complement strand
TGCCGAAAAAATGCGTCAGCTGATTTCGCAGGACAAGGTCGCTGCCACCTTCGGCTGCTGGACCTCGGTGTCGCGCAAGTCGGTGCTGCCGGTGGTCGAAGAGCTCAATGGCCTGCTGTTCTACCCTGTTCAGTACGAAGGTGAAGAGCTGTCGCAAAACGTGTTCTACACCGGCGCAGCCCCGAATCAGCAGGCGATCCCGGCGGTTGAGTATCTGATGGGCAAGGGCGGCGGCAATGCCAAGCGCTGGTTCCTGGTCGGCACCGACTATGTCTATCCCCGCACCACCAACAAGATTCTGCGTGCCTTCCTGAAATCGAAGGGCGTTGCTGAGAAAGACATCGAAGAGGTCTACACCCCCTTCGGTCACTCCGACTATCAGACCATCGTTGCCAACATCAAGAAGTTCGCAGCCGGTGGCCGTACCGCAGTGGTCTCGACCATCAATGGCGACTCCAATGTGCCCTTCTACAAGGAGCTCGGCAACCAGGGTCTCAAGGCCAAGGATGTCCCGGTCGTGGCCTTCTCGGTCGGAGAGGAAGAGCTGCGCGGCA
Organism: uncultured Burkholderiales bacterium; assembly: GCA_903831925.1. GTDB lineage: Bacteria > Pseudomonadota > Gammaproteobacteria > Burkholderiales > Burkholderiaceae_E > UBA4615. The sequence continues at coordinate 2,878 of CAIKZV010000230.1, read as the reverse complement.
TCGACACCAAGCCGCTGGTTGGCCACCTTGCCGCCTGGAACTACTTCATGTCGGTCAAGAGCCCCGAGAACGACAAGTTCATCAAGAGCTACAAGACCTGGGCGGCTGCCAACAAGGTGCCCAATCCTGCCACCGTGGTCACCAATGACCCGATGGAAGCGACGTATGTCGGTATCAACATGTGGAAGCAGGCAGTCGAGAAGGCCAAGTCGACCGATGTCGACAAGGTTCGCCCGGCAATGGCCGGCCAGACCTTCAAGGCGCCTTGCGGCTTCACGCTGACGATGGACAAGACCAACCACCACCTGCATCGCCCGGTGATGATCGGCGAGATCCAGGCCAATGGTCAGTTCTCGGTCGTCTATCGCACGAAAGAGCCGATCCGCGCCAACCCCTGGTCGCCCTTCATTCCGGGCAACGAAGGCAAGCAGGGCGCCTGATTGATCCCGGTCTGCGCCGCGTCGGGATGACGCGGCATTTTCGCAGACCGGCTTTATCGATTGCCTGCAGGCAAGCCGCGGGGGAGCTATGCTCGCCCCTCGGCTTGCAGGCTGCGCTCGCCGGCAGCCTCCCGGTGTCGGACTGATTTTCTGGATCCCCATGACAGTGTTCACCCCTCTGCTTCGCCGGTGCGTGCGCGGCATCTCGGTCTGCGCGTCGCTGCTTGCGATCGTCTGGACGAGTGCGGCCTTAGCCGTCGATCCGGAGATCCTCAAGCGGCTGGCCTCTGACGATTTCGACGAGAAGGCGGCGGCCATCGAAGCGATTGCCGCAGCGCCCGACGACACCACACTGCTGGTGCTCAAGGCCTTGCAGGATGGCGGGCTCTTCGTCGACGGCAAGGGTGGCGGCTGGATCAAGGCGGCCGACGGTGTACTCGATGCGGCCACCGGCAAGCCTGCCGAGATGCCGACGCCCGAACCCGATGAAGTCACGATCAACAACAATCTGCGCGGCCAGATCGATGGCGCGGTCGCGGCACTGAAACTGTTTGCGCCCGAGCGCGAGCTCAGGCTGGCCGCCGCACTCGCCCTGCAGGAAGGCGGTGACGAAGCCCTGTTGGCCACCCTGCGCAAGGCGCAGGAGAAAGAAACGGATCCTGAGGTCAAGCAGGCGGTGGCGCTGGCAGTGGCCGCGATCACGATCAAGTCCGATGACCCCAAGTTGCGTCTTGAGGCGGTGCAGGCGCTTGGTGACAGCGACCGGGCCGATGTCAAGACACTGCTGGCTGCGATCGTCGTTCAGAACGCCGACGGCAGTTGGTCCGAGAGCGACGATGCGGTGCGCACCGCGGCACGGGCCTCGCTGGCGCAGGTGTCGGCCCGACTGTCTCGCGCTGAGTGGCTCGGTCGGATCTTCGCCGGACTGTCGCTTGGCAGCATCCTGATGCTGGCCGCGATCGGACTGGCGATCACCTATGGTCTGCTGGGCGTGATCAACATGGCCCATGGCGAGATGATCATGATTGGCGCCTATGCCACCTATGTCACGCAGACGGTGTTTCGCCAGGCCTTTCCTGATGCCTTCGCCTGGTATCCGCTGGTGGCCTTGCCGGTGGCTTTTCTGGCGGCGGCACTCGTGGGCGTGCTGATCGAGCGCACCGTGATCCGCTGGCTCTACGGTCGCCCCCTCGAGACGCTGCTGGCCACATGGGGGGTGAGCCTCATCCTGATCCAGGCGGTGCGCCAGGTCTTCGGTCCGCAAAACGTCGAGATCGAGAACCCAGCCTGGCTGTCTGGCGGGTTTCAGTTCGGCTCGCTGGTGCTGCCCTACAACCGCATCGTGATCATCGGTTTCGCGCTCGCCGTTCTGCTGGTGGTGGCGCTGGTGCTCAACCGCACGCGTCTGGGCCTGTTTGTGCGCGGGGTGACCCAGAACCGGCCGATGGCCTCGGCGGTGGGTGTGCCGACCGATCGGGTCGACATGCTGGCCTTCGGGCTGGGCTCGGGCATCGCCGGGCTGGCCGGTGTCGCCCTGTCACAGGTCGGCAATGTCGGCCCTGAGCTGGGCACCTCCTACATCATCGATTCATTCATCGTCGTGGTGCTCGGCGGTGTCGGGCAACTGGTGGGGACCGTGGTGGCGGGATTCGGGCTGGGTGTGGCGAGCAAGCTGCTCGAGCCCTGGCTGGGGGCGGTCATCAGCAAGATCCTGATCCTCGCGCTGATCATTGCGTTCATCCAGAAGCGTCCTTCGGGGCTGTTCGCCCTCAAGGGCCGTTCGGTGGAGACCTGAGATGCTGACCGCGCGAGCCACCAGGCTTTTTTCGCCGCTGCAGTGGACATTGCTGGCCCTGACCTTTCTGGTGATCGGCGTGGCCGTGCCGCTTGCCCACGCGCTGCTGCCGGTCGACGCGAGTCTGCGGCCATCGACCTACATCGTGACCCTCGCCGGCAAGTTCATGTGCTATGCCATGGTCGCGATCGCCATGGATCTGATCTGGGGCTATACCGGCATCCTGAGTCTGGGGCAGTCGCTGTTTTTTGCGCTCGGCGGCTATGCCTTCGGCATGTATCTGATGCGCGGCATCGGCCGCGAAGGCCAGTATCAGAGCCTGCTGCCCGACTTCATGGTCTTTCTCGACTGGAAGGCCTTCCCCTGGCAGTGGTGGAATACCGACAGCTTTTTGTGGAGCGTCTTTCTGGTCGTGGCAGTGCCGGGTCTGCTGGCCTTCGTGTTCGGATTTTTCGCCTTCCGCTCACGCATCAAGGGCGTCTATTTTTCGATCATCACGCAAGCGCTCACCTTCGCCTTCATGCTGCTCTATTTCCGCAACGAGACCGGGTTCGGCGGCAACAACGGCTTCACCGATTTCAAAACGCTGCTGGGTTTCCGGATCACCGATCCGGCCACCAAGGCCTCGCTGCTGGCCGCCACC
>CAIKZV010000229.1 GCA_903831925.1 uncultured Burkholderiales bacterium | reverse complement strand
GTTCTTGCCCAACGGATGATTGATGCCGGTCTTGCCGCCGACGGAGGAGTCGACCTGCGCCAGCAGCGTGGTCGGCACCTGGATGAAGTCGATGCCGCGCTGATAGACCGCGGCCGCAAAACCCGCCATGTCACCGACCACGCCGCCACCGACCGCCACCAGGAGCGCGCCGCGATCGAAGCGCGCCTCGAGCAGCGCATCGAAGATCAGGTTGAGCGAATCGAAGGTCTTGTGCGCCTCGCCGGCCGGCATCACCACTTCGATGAGCGCTGCGGCATGAGCCGCCAGCAGTTGTCGGATCGGGGGCACATGCAGCGTCGCAACATTGCTGTCGGTCACGATCGCCACCTGCCGCCCGGCAGCCAGACGCTTCAGCGGCTCGCAGTCGGCCAGCGGGCCACGGCCGATCAGGATCGGATAGGAGCGCTCGCCGAGCGCAACGGTCAGTTCAATCATCGTTGGGGCTGCTCTCGGGAGTGCAGGCATCAGAAGGAGGAAGGAGGTTCGCGGCCGTGATCGATGACGGCAGACCCGCGAGCACCGCACCCACCACCCGGTCGACCGGCTGGCGTCCGGTCTCGACGATCAGGTGTGCGGTGCCGCGATAAAGCGGATCGCGGTCCAGCACCAGCGCCTCGATGCGCCCGCGCGGATCAGGTGCGCGCAGCAGCGGACGAACCGTGTCGCGCTTTAGCCGGTGCCACAGATCGGCAGGCGCAGCATGCAGATAGACCACGCAGCCGCGCTCGTGCAGCACTTCGCGATTGCGTTGGTTGAGCACCGCGCCGCCGCCGGTGGCCAGCACGGTTGCGACCCGCTGAGTGAGCTCGTCGATCAGGGCGACTTCACGCCGGCGAAAACCTTCTTCACCTTCGAGTTCGAAGATCGTGGCGATCGACACGCCCATGCGCGCTTCGAGTTCGCGGTCGGCATCCACGAAGGACCAACCCAGCCGGCGTGCAAGACGCCGGCCGATCGTGGTCTTGCCGGCACCCATCATGCCGACAAGAAAAACGGCCCGGTCTGGAGCCGGGCCGTATGCAGCAGTGGGTGTGTCTGGCGTCAACGCGTATCAGTCGTGAGTCGGGTCTCAGTTCGGCAGTGTACAAGTAGACAGAGCGCCGTAAGGGCTGACGACGCCAGGCGGCGCAATGGTCGCGCTGGTGTAGTCGCCGGCAACGCCCGGGAGAATGATCGTGTTGGTACCGACGCCCTCGGTCCCTGCCACCACCGCAGTCACCCGAAGACGCACTTGCAGCCAGGTGGCGAAATTGCGGGGATAGATGACCCGCATGTCCAGATAACCAAGCGCATTGGTCTTGCCATTCTCGAAGCCGGTATTGAAGGCGACCACTGCCGGGTTGCCGGGCGTGAGCAATCCGTCACCGTTGCCGATGCCGTTGGCAGGGTCGTCTTCGCCAAGCGTTGCGCCCTGCGCCGGATCGAGCTGCCCGTTGCCGTTGGTGTCTTCGTTGGCGCACTGCTGGTTGACCGTCTTGACCCATTGATCGACGCCATTCCAGGTGTAGAAACCCTTGTAGTAGAGCAGCGGCACCAGACTCGCCTGGATCAGCACATCCTTGACCGGATTGCCGCTCGAATCGGACACGATCACGGTATAGGGCACACCGTTCTTGGTGCTGTCGATCTTCTCGATCTCGTTGCCGGTACCGATTCGCACGACGAGCACGCTGCGCGAGACGGTCAGACTCGCCTGACTGGCTGCCACCGACGGCGCGGCAGGCAGACCCGCCGAAATAACCACCGCGTTGTTGCCGCTTGAATTCGGGCCGGAAATGAACACCGTCGACGCGTTGCCGTTGCTGTCGGTGGTGGCAAAACCCGGCTCGATTCGTCCATTGCTCGGATCAGCGACAAAACTGAAATTGACCCGGAAGTTCTTGACCGGGTTGTCGGCGGCATCGCGGACGGTCGCGATCAGCTGACTCGAATTGGACGAGGAACCGGCGGCGTTGGTCGCGACCGTCGAGGGGCTGGCCTGCAGGTTGATCTTGGAAGGGTTCGATGAGACGAACTCGATGCGCGAGGTCGCGGTCAGACCGCCGACACTGCTGGCATTGACTTCAGTGATACCGGCAGTGGGCGAGGTGATCGTCACAGTGGCCCTGCCGGAAGCATCGGTCGTGATCGCACTGGTCGACAGCGTGCCGCGGGTCGCGCTCAGGGTGACCGCCTGATTGGCATAGGCCACGCCATTCTTGAGCAGATTGAGCGTCAGGGTCTGAACCGAATTGACCTGCACCTCTGCCGGGCTGCCGACGAAAGACAACTGGTCTCCCGAGACCGAGAAAGACTTGACGGCGCTGACACCGGCCGCAGCGATGGTGAGCGTGTCGGATCCGGCTTTGGAGGGCGTGACCGAGAACTTGAACTGCCCTTGTGCATCAGTCGTCGTGGCGTTTGCCGTGATCGGGTTGCCGGCCTGCGAGGTGACCGTGACCGACTGGGATGCCAGCGCGTTCGAGGCCGAATCACGCACGGTGACGACATATTGCGCTGCCGTGCTGAGCGCCACCGCATCCGGGCCGGTCACGGTGACCGTGCTGCCGACCACCTGAACATTCTTTGTCACCGTCAGTCCACCGGCGGTGGCAACGACCGCAATGGTCCGATTGGTATTGCTGGTCGGGCCGGCACCGATGGTCATCGTGCCGGTCGCGGTGCCGGTGGCATCGGTCACAGCGGCCGGATTCACGATCGTCACGCCGGCGTCGGTCGTCGTGAACGACACCGTCTGATTCGCCACCGCGGCATTGCCGGCATTCTTGACCACCGCTGTCAGGGTGATCGACGTGCCAGTTGCCGACGACAGCGTCGACGTCGTGCCCGCACCGACCGAGATCGTGCCGCCCGCCGTGGCGCTCGGAGTGCTGGTCGACGTGGAGGTGGTCGTGCTGCCACCGGTCGCGCCGCTGTCGCTGCATCCGCTCGAGGCGAGCAGCATTGCGGTTGCGGCCATGGCGGCCATCGCCCGGACGAGCCATCGGGATTTATCTGACCATTGCTGCAGCATCTTCTTCATCCTCGACAATCAGCGAACTGCGGTGGCATCGGCCACGACACGAGGTGTGAGAAACACCAGGAGCTCGGTCTTGTTGTTGGTACGCGTGGTGTTGCGAAACAGCGCGCCCACGATCGGAATGTCGCCAAGGAAGGGCACCTTGTTGACCTGATTGTTCTCGACCTGCTCGTAGATGCCGCCAATGACCACCGTGCCGCCGTTTTCAACCAGCACATCGGTCTCGACCGCACGGGTATCGATCGCAAAGCCCGCGGGTGTGATCCGGCCGACCGCATCGCGGTTGACCTTGACCTTCATGATCACATTGCCCTCCGGCGTGATCTGCGGCACGACCTCCAGACGCAGCGTGGCCTTCTTGAACGAGATCGCGGTGGCACCGCTCGAGGTAGCGCTCTGGTAGGGCAGCTCGGTACCTTGCTCGATCACCGCACGGCCCTGGTCGGCAGCCAGCACGCGAGGACTCGAGACCACCTTTCCGCGCTGGTCGGCTTCAAGGGCCGAGATCTCGAGATTCAGGAAGCGGGTCAGCGAAGAGCCGAAGAGGCTGATCGCAAAGCTCGCCGGGTTCGACCCATTGATGGCGGCTGCCGGCAGATTCACGAAGTTGGTGTTGGCCAGCGCCGTGGGACGACCGATGCCGGCCGCGCAGGTGCCGGAGGCATTACAGCCCAGCTGGGACGACAGGTCGCCAACACCCTGCAGGTTGCCCGACAGGGTCGAGTAGGCATTGCTGCCGGCGAGCGCCGAGCCGGCGCCATACACCGGCACGTTGATGGCCACCGGCTGGCCGGTGACCGGATCAATCTGGCTGCCGGTGGTGTAGTAGGTGCTCTTCAGATCGTTGTAGCCGAGCTTGACGCCGAGGTTGCGCGAAAAGAGGTCATCGGCTTCGACGATGCGGGCTTCGATCAGCACCTGGCGCACCGGCACATCGAGCTGCGAGATGATTCGGCGGACCTCGTCGAGTCGGGAGCCAGTGTCGCGAACGAAGAGCTTGTTGGTGCGAACGTCGGTGACCGCGCTGCCGGTCTTGGACAGCACCTTCTGCTTCTCGTCAGAGAGCAGCTTCTGGACCGCCTCGGCCTTCTGGTAGTTGAGCTGGAAGACTTCGAGTCGCGAGGGCTCGATCTCGGAGATCTGCATTTTCGACTCGAGCTCGAGCTTTTCCTGCGTGGCGAGTTCGTCACGCGGCGCCACCAGGATGACGTTGCCGTTCTTGCGCATGTCGAGGTTCTTCGACTGCAGCACGATGTCAAGCGCCTGATCCCAGGGCACGTCCTTCAGGCGCAGGGTCAGATTGCCGGCCACCGAATCACGCACGACGATGTTCAGGTTGGTGAAATCGGCAATCACCTGCAGCAGCGCACGGACGTCGACATTCTGGAAATTGAGCGACAGCTTTTCACCGCGATAGCCGGCACGGCCGCCGGGATTGAGCTTGTTGGGATCGTCCTTGACCGGTTTGACCTCGATCACGAACTGGTTCTCGCTCTGATAGGCGTTCTGCTCCCACAGGCCACTCGGCTCGATCACGATGCGCGCGTTCTCGCCCTGCGGAAAGATGCGCACCGATCGCACCGGCGTACCGAAGTCGCTCACATCGAGTTTGCGGCGAAGGTTTTCAGGGACGCGGGTCTTGAGGAAGTCGACGATGATCTGCTGGCCCTGCTGGCGGATATCGACGCCGGTCTGCGAATTGGACATGTCGACCACGATGCGGCCGTCATTGTCTTTACCGCGCCGGAAATCGATGTCGCGCAGCACGCTGCCGGTGCCGGTGGCGGCGTTCTCGGCCCTGGCGGCAAGAGGCGCAGTCGCAGACTCGGTCACTGCGAACGCCTGGACTGGCGCCGCAGCGGGCGGTGCGCTCACCGCGGCTCGCGCCGGCTGGCTGGCCGCAAACGAAGAGGGGGCGGCGGCATAAGACGCCGACTGGACCGGCGTCACCGAGACCACCAGCGAATTGCCATCGAGACGCAGCTGATTGGTCACGGCGCCACGAAGATTGAGGACGACACGCGAGCGACCGCCAGCCTGCACGATCGTCACGCTGCGAATGTCACCCTGTGTCAGTTCGATGGTGTTCTTGCCCATGCCGTTGACGGTATCGGGCAGATCGAAGGCCAGACGCGGCGGATTGGCCACGGTGAAGCTCACCGGCGCGGTCGTGAGCGGCTCTTTCAGGCGAAGCCGCAATTCGGTCTGATTGCCCTGCATCAACGAAACCACCGACTCGATCGTATTCGACTCGGCCCATGCCGGAGCGGCCGCCCCGATCATGGCAACGAACAGCGCCATCAAGGCGATCAGATTGACCGCCCCTGCACCGACGCCAAGCCGATGCAGGTATGCAACCCTTGCGCTGCTCTTCATTTGCCAGACTCCTGCAACCGCAATGCGGTATCTCGTTCGACCCAATCGCCCGCTGCATCCTGGACCGATTCCCGTACCGCAACTTCCGTCTCGGAGATGGCAACGATGCGGCCGAAATTCTGCCCGATGTAGTTGCCCACACGAACCTGATGGACCGCGCTGTCGGACTTCAGCAATCCGACCACCATCGCACCCTGCTTCAGATTGCCGACCATCTTGAACGCATCGAGTGAATAGGATTCGAGCGGTTCACGCAGCCTGGCCATATCGGGACCCCGCGCGCCATTTCGCATCGGTGACTCCATGCCGACCCGAAGTTTGGCGGCATTGAACGGAT
>CAIKZV010000228.1 GCA_903831925.1 uncultured Burkholderiales bacterium | reverse complement strand
GGCGGTCGATCAATGTCTGAGCACCGTCGAGGCTGCCTTCGAGCGCGCCGGTGCGGTCAAACGAATCCGCCTGCATGGCGACTGTCATGCAGGCAATGTGCTGTGGACCGACGATGGTCCGCACTTCGTCGACTTCGACGATGCCCGCAGCGGTCCGGCCATTCAGGATCTCTGGATGATGCTCTCAGGCACGACCGGAGAAGCCACAAGACAGGTCAATGACCTGCTCGAGGGTTATCGTGATTTCTGCGACTTCGACCGGCGCGAGTTGCAGCTGATCGAACCCTTGCGAACCCTGCGCCTGATCCACTACAGCGCCTGGATTGCGCGCCGATGGAGCGATCCGGCGTTTCCTGCTGCGTTTCCGTGGTTTGGTACGGCACGCTACTGGCAGGACCGCATCCTCGAATTGCGCGAGCAGCTTGCGGCGATGTCGGAGCCGCCGATCGAGATCCCTTAGCCCGTCCTTAGCCCGTCCTTAGCCCGTTCTTAACCCTCAGCCGACCAGCGCCTCACGCAGTGCAGTCAGCGCCGAGGCATCTTCGATGGTGGTCAGGACGCCCGGATCACGACCCTCGCAGACCGCCTGAATCGAGCGGCGCAAGACCTTGCCCGAACGGGTCTTCGGCAGCAGGTTGACAAAGTAGACCCGGGCCGGCCGGGCGATCGCGCCGAGCTGTTGGTTCACGACCGCCAGAACCGCGCCTTCGAGGGCCAGACGATCAGCACTCGAGGCCGCGGCCGTCGGGTCGCGAAGCACCGCAAATCCGATTGCAACCTGCCCTTTGAGCGGGTCGGCAACGCCCACGACCGCGCACTCGGCGACCGCCGGATGGCTGTTGATCGACTCCTCGATCTCGCGGGTTCCGAGGCGGTGCCCGGCGACGTTGATAACGTCGTCGGTACGACCAAGAATGAAGTAGTAGCCGTCTGAATCCCGCACGCCCCAGTCGAAGGTGGAATAGACCTGCTGGCCGGGGATGCTCGAGAAATAGGTCTTGACGAATCGATCGTCGTCGCCCCAGACGGTCTGCATGCAACCCGGGGGCAGTGGCTGCGCGATGGCGATCACGCCCTTCTCGTTGGGGCCGAGCGCCTGGCCGGTATTTTCGTCGAGCAGACGCACATCGAACCCGTACATCGGCAGGCCCGGACTGCCCAGGCGGGTCGGCGTCTTGTCGATGCCGTGCGCCACCGTCAGGATCGGCCAACCGGTCTCGGTCTGCCAGTAGTTGTCGATGATCGGCTTGCCAAGGCCCTCCGAGATCCAGCTCGAGGTTGGCTCATCAAGCGGCTCTCCGGCCAGAAACAGGCTGCGCAGGCTCGACAGGTCGTAGCGGCTCAACCATTGGGCATCGTGCTTCTTGAGGACGCGGATGGCGGTCGGCGCCGAGAACATCACGGTCACCTTGAAGCGCTCGACCAGTTGCCACAGGATGCCGGCATCGGGCCTGACCGGCGTGCCCTCGTACATCAGCGTGGCCATGCCGCCGATCAGCGGGCCGTAAACGATGTAGGAATGCCCGACGACCCAGCCGATATCGCTGGTCGAGAAATAGGTCTCGCCGGGATTGCCGCAGTAGATGTGCTTCATCGACGAGGCCAGCGCCACCGCATAGCCGCCGACGTCGCGCTGCACACCCTTGGGACGACCGGTCGTGCCCGAGGTGTAAAGAATGTAGCTGGTGTCGGTCGATGCGAGCCACACCACCGGAACCTGTGCATCGAGATGCGACGCCCGCAGGGCCGTGTAATCGTGATCGCGACCAGGCTCGCTGGAAAATGGGGTCAGACCCCGATTGATCATCAGGACGGCCGACGGCTTGTGAGCCGACAGGCGAATCGCTTCATCGAGCAGCGGCTTGTAGGGCACGACCTTGCCGGCCCGCGAGCCGCCATCGGCGCTGATGATCAGACGCGGCGTGGCGTCTTCGATGCGCGAACCCAGACTCATCGAGGCGAAGCCACCAAAGACGACCGAGTGAATCGCGCCGATTCGCGCGCAGGCCAGCATCGCGATAACAGCCTCCGGTACCATCGGCATGTAGATCAGTACCCGGTCGCCGCGAACGACACCCAGCGTCTGCATCACCGCCGCCATGCGCTGGATCTCGCGGTGCAGGTCGGCAATGGTGAGGATGCGTTCTTCGTCGGTCTCGGTCGAGACGAAGATCAGCGCCGGCTTGTCGGCCTGAGTGGGCAACCATCGGTCGACTGCGTTATGGCAGAGATTGGTCGTGCCACCGACAAACCAGCGCGCAAAGGGTGGCTTCGAATCGTCGAGCACCTGAGTAAAGGGCGTGTGCCAGTCGATGCGCTTTGCCTCTTCGGCCCAGAAGGCTGACGGATCGGCGATCGAACGGCGATAGAACTCGGAATAGGTCATGGTTGTTGTCTTTGTAAATTGTCAGGTCGCCAGCAGTCGAACCGCTTCCCAGGGCAGTTCACACTGCCAGCCTGGACCCCATAGCCCAGGCAAGGCACGGACGGTCGGGCCCCTGTCGCTGGCACCCATTGGGCCGACTCTCGCCATGGCGGCAAGCGCGCCGAGGGTGTGAGCGGTGTCGACCGGCTGCATGCAAAGTTCGATACACGGACCAGTCTGCCGGGCACCCGCCTGCCTGCCTGCTGCAAGTAACGCAAAGCGCAGGCCCAGCCGGACGGTCTGCGAAAACGGTCCGCAGGCGCACAACCAGCCCGATTCGATCCCGTCGAGATAGAGCGCGTCACCCGAGCGAATGCCACTGCGAAGCCGTGCGCTCAGATCGGTCATCCCCGGACCAGTGACCCGATACAGCTCTGCCGGCGCAGCGGGCGTTGGACTGATCCGCGCCCAGCGCCATCGCCCGGTCACGGTGCGCCGGATCGTCAGCCCCGGAGAGCACAACGAAGGGCAGCTCATTGACCCTGGCGAGAATCGAGCCACGAACACGCTGTAACAATTCGAAGCCGTCGACACCAGG